>JACCWJ010000029.1 GCA_013697705.1 Gammaproteobacteria bacterium
TAATGCAATTTCAAATTTTGCTACTGCCGACCACTTCTTGTTCTTTGCCATTTTTACCTCCGGTTAGAGGCTATTATCTCTCAAAATTTATTTCTTTGCTGGTCTAAAATGTGGGGGTCATTATAAATATCAAATACATCACCTTGTCGCTTGGCTTCTTCTTTCAGTTCTATTCGTTTTTTAGAAAGTTTATTTAAACTTTCATCTTTATTAATCGATTTAATCACTTTAGTTTTAATTGAATTATATTGATCATAAATCCAACCCAAATCTTTTTTCATCTGAACGCGAACTTCTCTCACTTTACCATCTTCTTCTCCATGGCTCGTGATAGATTTAATGGAGAACGGCTTTCCTTGATACTTATCCTTCATATTTTGATAATTGATAGCAAAGCAGCTTTCGGAAGTTGACTGTTGACTGATCTCCATTATTTTGAAAGTGACTTCACCCTTACCTAATGATTTTTCCACCTCTTCGTGCAGTCCTTCAGGTAAACCATGGGGAGGCGTTGCGTACGGAGAATCTTTGCCATAGGAGTCAGAGTATTCGAACAAAAATTTCTCATCATCTAGTTTTGTAACAAACGCATGGGTAGCATGTCTGCCTTCTAGACTTATAGGAATAAGTAGCGCATCGGCATGATCATCGTTCGCAAAATCATTCAAAGCTTGAATGATTTGACTATAATCAGTAGCACGAATACTTGAAGGTCTCACGATAACACGTCGTTCAAAATTAGGATGACTTAACACATAATTCTGAATAAGAACTGCGTCGGGAGAACCTTCAGCAGGATCATTGACGTTCTCCGTAAATGGAACCTCCATCTTTATGTTCGACGCCAATAGCTTATGGGCCTCTTCCTGATCGAACTTTGCTTTATCTTGTCTATATAATTCTTCTTTCGATGCCGCCATGGTTAATTCCTTCAAATGAGTCTTTATATAAAGGATAGTATCTACTATTCAAAATTTACATCATTAAGTGCCGCTAGCTTAGTAACTTGGAAATGTAGGTTAAGGGTTCAGGTTGGCCCGAAATTAATTATCCAGTGTGACAAGGTCGATTTGTGAATCTTTTATAAAAATTATAAACGATGCAACGCTACTTAATTCATTCCTTAATGTAGCCTGGATGCAGCGTAGCGGAATCCAGGAATTTCATAGCTAGATCCTGGATTCCGCTACGCTGCATCCAGGCTACATTTTATGGTGTATCTGCTGATTTGGTCTTGCTTATAATCAGCTAGTTGGAAGTCATTATTGATTCTGCTGCTGTTCGCGAATTATACATTTAATAATGAATGGTGCTGTAAAAAAAAGAAATATTCCAAACATGGCTAAAAGTTGGAGGCCGATATTTTCAAAAAGAGAGGTATGCCAGTATGTCTTGCTAAGATGAAAATCTATCAACAGGTCTGACGCCATAATAATTACTGCAAAAATTAAACCATGGATAGGTCTTAAGAGGAGCATTATTACCACCATGAAGTCTAAAATAGCAAGCGAGGTCAAATAGAAATTAAAAAATGGTGGAATGCCGGTATAAGGCAGTATGCCTGCATGCATGATGTCTAACCAATGTCGTAGGCCCCCAAAAATAAAACAGATGCCATAAATGGTCATGAAAATTTTTACAAATATTAAGCGCTTCTTTTTTAGAGCTCCATCTTGTTTTTTCTGTATTTCGAAGGTGCGCTTAGTCAGGTTCCAGACCAACAGCTTCTTCCAGTAATTTTAAGCAGGACTTTTGTCACTCAGGCTCCAAGATTGCATGCTGGATAATAAATCCAGTCTAACCGTATAGATTGATAATCTCTACCATCATTTAAATTCCCCCAAAAGTGGACGTTCGCTTCTAGGGGCGAGTAGTCACTAATTGATCTTCAAAAATTTCGCCTGAAATCTTTGCTCTACCTCAAATAAGGAGGCCCTTTAACTAAATTAGAGTAATCTAACCTTTTGATTTGAGAATTAAATGGAGATTAAAATACCTAGGAGGAGATATCCTCCTAATTCCTGGTTTTAGAAGACGAAGTAAAACCATAAAAAGTGACACCTATGTTCGTGCTCGTATTGATGCTGTAACCAAAGAGCGAGCTGCTGATGCGCTCTATAGCTATCGATTTCAGATGCTATCCGTTTGCTTATGCTTCGAGTGGCTGATGAACGTCGTTTACCTTTGAAGTAAAAGTGCCTAATTCAGGAGAAGAAACGTAAGCCTGCACTAGTTTAAAAACATAGAAATAACTATTAATTAAGGTTCAAAACCATATCGCTGACCACTAATTCCAGCATCAGCAATTTTTAAACGTGATTTTTCAGTATAAAAAAAGTTAGGTAAGATTATAGAATCGGTTTTGTCATATGAAGCTGATGATATCAAATCAACTTCCCGGGGTTCTTTCTTTTTTAAAGGATCAAAAATACCCGACTCACGAAATTTTCTATAACTAACAAACCTACCTTCTGGAATGTCTTTAGCAATTTCTTTCGTAATACTAAATGGATCATAAGTAAACATCTCTTTAGCAATAGCGGAAAAAAAACCTTTTTCCCATCCACATTTCACTCCTAATTGTCCTCCCCTAAGCGGCCCATAAATAAGACCTACGACAAAGAATATGGGTATTCCAATAATTAAGATGGCAGGAGAAAAATTTCCGCCGTGTGGCAAAAGCTCCGAAGGATCTGTCATCTCGTCTTTTATTAGGAATTCTTCATTCATGGAAATCCATTTTCCAACCATAGCAAATGGGCCTAAAACAAATCCTGTAACAACCCCCATTATACAACTTGCTACTGCCTTACCTATTTTTTTAAACATTATTTTTACTCCCCATTAATTAAGTTCAATGGGCAATAATAGCAATTGAACTCAAACGGGAAGATGAAAAATAAATTACAATTTTGTCATTTAGGAAGATTAATGATAACTATGGTGCCTTCATTCGCTTCACTGGTGATAGAGATACATCCTTGATGTAAGTCAACAATGGATTTAACAATGGTGAGGTCAAGGCGAATACCATTTATATTTCTAGTTCTTGATTTATCAGCTTGGTAAAAGCAGTCAAAGATATAAGATAAAGGTTCTTCTGCTATTCCATATTCTATGGTCGTTTATAATTATTTTTACTTCTTTTCTCAGTTCAATTATAGAAATATCAATAGTGGAAAAAGGGTTCATTATCTTCTCACCCAATTTTGATTCTTCTGACAAGTCATGAAAAGACGAAATATAATCCTTAGAATATTTGAGTGCGTTAGATAATATATTACTGATCATTCTTCGGAACATAACTTTATTAGCAATAATTTTGGCTGTTCCATTTATATTAAATTGAATTGCCTTATCCTCTGATAGAAACGAGTAATTACTTCTATTTCATTTTTTGTATCTAATTCTTTTTTTTCTAGCTCAATTTGTGAATTTTTTGCGCGTGCTAAAAACAGTAAATTTTCGGTCATCTGTTGAATGTAATTTATTTCTTCGGAACAAACACTCATTTCAGTACAAAAGCGAACACTAAATTAACCGAGAACCGTCGAAATTTCTGCAAGTTCTGTACTGGTAAATTAGCACAAACCATTAGCTTCTGCTTTCCCTGTGCAACTAAAAAATTTTGCCTCCATCTACTGTTATTTCTGTGCCGTTAATATGAAAAGCATCATCAGATGTTAATAAAGCAATAACCCCGGCAACATGATCTGGGCTAACTAATTTACTTTCACCCAGCGGAATCAAAGTTTTAATGAGTTCGCGATTTCCGCCCTCTGGAACCATGAAAGTTTCTGCTAGGTCTGTTTTAATGCTTCCTGGTAAAACACAGTTAGCATGCAATCCTTGTAAACAATACTCAATAAATAGAGAACGCGTAAACGATTTGATTGCACCTTTAGCTGCAGCATAAGCAGACATCCAAGGATGCGGCTGATCTATAGCATTCGATGATGTATTAACTAAATAACTACATTTATTTTTTAATAAATGAGGGATAGCATGCCTATTAACATTAAAAGTACCAGTCAAATTTACAGCAATAACTTCATTCCACTGTTCTAAAGTCATTTCATGAGTATGATAGCAGCGTAAAATACCGACATTATGACTAAGCGCCTGAATACCACCGATCTCTTGGCACAAATTATCTATAACTTGTCCTGCTTCTTCAAAATTAGATATATCACATTTTGAATAGAAGATTTTATTTCCGTAGGTGTTTAATTCTTGAGCCACATCTTTTAGTCTACTTAGATTAATATCTAACAAAGCTAAATTTCCTCCCTCCTGCGCAATACGAATGGCTGCCGCGCGTCCAATACCTGAAGCTGCTCCAGTTATCATGACATTTTTATTTTGAAATCGCTGCATAAGTAAAATATACCAGGAGGTTGGGACTAACAAGTTCAAAAAAACGATCCTTTAATCAGACCGTCGATATCTTCAAAAAGGCTGTTTGAAACAGCCGAATTTCCGGCTAATATACTGGTTTTTGAAATCTAAGTCTACTTACCTATCAATGCGTTGACTAAGCGAAACTACACGGATGCTATGGAAGGGCGATTATATTTGCCTAAAGGTCGTAAAGTTGTTTTTACGTTCGGGGAGGCAGGAGAAAAGTATTTTGAAAAACAATTGTTAGAAGGGGCCAAAAATTTAAAGCAAAAAAAGCATAAATTGCATTTACATATTATTCCTTTTTTTGGGAGATATGATCGAAAGTTGTGTATGAGGTATTGAAGTTGGGTGGTGTACCCTTCAAAATTGAATTTCGACTAAAAAGTTCAATAAAAGAAGGAGTACACCATGGATCAAGATAACGTAATTGCATTAAAAACACTAGAACCCATACAAGATTTACTGACAGAAACCCTACGCCAAGGTGCAAAAAAACTGTTAGCGCTAGCGGTTGAAGCAGAAGTGGAAGACTTTTTTATTAAGAATCAGAAACCGCTGGAAGATGGTCGCCATCAATTTGTACGAAACGGTTATTTACCGGAGCGTGGCATTCAAACAGGCATTGGAGAAGTAAGGGTATCAGTGCCTCGCGTTAGGGATAGAGGGACCATAAAATGAGACTCAATTTCGCTCATCGATTATTCCGAGCTATTTAAGACGCAGCGTAAAGATGCAGGAATTTATTCCTTTATTATATTTAAAAGGTATCTCCACGGGAGATTTTAGAGAAGCGATGTTGCCTTTAATGGGTGATACAGCGAGAGGTTTATCCCCAAGTGTTATATGCCGTCTGAAAGAGCGTTGGGAAGAAGAATATGAAAACTGGAATCAAAGAAGTTTAGCAGGCGATTATTATGTGTATTTGTGGGCAGATGGCATTTATTTTCAAGCCCGCATGGAAGATGCCAAAGATTGCGTTCTAGTCATTATTGGCGTTAAAGCAAATGGTGTTAAAGAGCTCATTGCCATTACAGATGGTTATCGTGAAAGCAAAGAATCCTGGTCGGATTGATTAAAATGTTTGCAACGCCGAGGCTTAAAAAAAGCGCCCAAAATAGGTGTTGGTGATGGTGCATTAGGATTTTGGGGAGCACTTAATGAGGTGTTTCCAGAAACACGTCATCAACGCTGTTGGGTGCATAAGACAGGCAATATTTTAAATTACTTGCCTAAAAGTTTGCAGGCGCAGGCAAAAAGTGACATACAACAAATTTGGATGGCAGAGACTAGGCAGAAAGCTTATAAAGCCTTTGATGAGTTTATTGCCAAGTTCAAATTAAAATATCCCAAGGCAACAGAATGCTTATTAAAAGACAAAGAACAGATGCTAACGTTTTACGATTTTCCAGCGGAGCATTGGAAAAGCTTGCGCACCACCAATCCAATTGAATCAACTTTCGCGACAGTACGGCATCGAACGATAAAAGCAAAGGGATGCTTTTCAAGAACAACCATATTAACGATGGTTTTTAAACTTTGTGAAAGTGCCGAAAAAAGATGGCGGCGCATTCATGGATTTAAGCAGTTAGCGGACGTCCATTGAGGGAATTAATTTTATTGATGGCATTCGTGAGAAGGGAAAAAAATCAAAATTGAAGGTAGCCGCCTAACATGCGCATACACAACTTTTGACAATATCTCTTAATTTCGAGAGGTGCCCTTGTGATACCAAAGGGAAAATGTCCCCCTTTCTCCAAAGCTAAAGTGTCCCCCATATAAATAATCTGCCATCCTGCTTTTTTTCCGAAAAAAGGTGGCAAAGATGGGGGACTTTTTGATTATGAGTAAAAAAGAATTAGAACGCAAAACTATCTTAGACAGTTTTAAATGTGGCAAATTTACTCTAAAAGAATGCTCAAGAAGTTAGGCGTGAGTTATCGACAAACTAAAAGGATCTGGCAAAGATATCAACAAGAATCAGACAAAGGGCTATGTCATAAGAGCCGAGGCAAGAAGGCAAGCAACGCTTATTCTGCAGATTTTAGAGAAAAGATTTTAGGTTTGTATCGGTTAAAGTATTTGGGATTTGGTCCTACGTTTGCAGCTGAAAAAATGCTGGAAGATGACAGCTTACCTATAAATGCTGAAACATTACGTCTTTGGTTAAAAAAAGAAGGTTTATGGACGAAAAAGAGAAAGCGCGTCATTTATAGAGAAAGAAGAGCAAATTTTGGAGATTTGTTACAGATTGATGGCTCAATCCATGGCTGGTTTTCTGATGAAAGAAGAGATTGTTTACTGAATATAGTTGACGATGCAACAGGTATTTCATTTGCATTAATAGATACTGGCGAAACCACGCAGATATTATTAACTTGTTTAAAGAGATGGATAGAACAGTATGGCATCCCCAAATCAGTTTACGTTGATTTAAAGAGCGTATATGTTTCTCCTAAGCGCCTGAAAGAAAAATATGACGACGACTTACTGATAAAAGAGGGTTTTAGTTATTTTGAGCAAGCTTGCAGGAAATTAGGCATTGAAATTATAAAGGCCTATTCCCCGCAAGCTAAAGGGCGGGTAGAAAGAAAGCATGGGGTTTATCAGGATCGATTAGTAAAGGATTTAAAACTATATGGAATAAAAACCATTGAAGCGGCTAACCATTATCTGGAAGAAAAATTTTTAGATAAAATAAACCAAAAATTTGCACAAGCACCTAAAGAAGAAACTGATAATCACAGGAACCCCAAGCCTTACGGAGACTTAGATGAAATTCTGTGTTGGAATTATAAAAGACAGTTAAAAAATGATTGGAGCATTCAATTTAATCGTGAATATTTTCAAGTAAAGAGACTAGAAGGGAGTAGAGTACAGCCAGGAGAATTTATTATTTTAAAAAAATACTTAGATGGCAATATGCGTTTTTGGTATGAAGAGCAACAGTTGGATTATTATCCGTTGTCAAGAAAACCACAGCCACCGTCTAGATCAAAAAAATATTACACACCGAAAGGGAGTTGTGACCCTCAGCTTCGAAGCATGATTGCAAAGAAAAATAAACACAAAACGCCCTGGTCACGGTTTAATGGATTTAATTACTCTAAGAACCATAAGGTAACGGAACCTTCCACCTAGATTTTTACTTGATCTACCTATAAAAGCTAATGTGGATGGATCCTTCGGACCAGCCAGCGCCCTTCGGGTCATGCGGATAAACCATGGATAACGCTAACGCGTTACCCACCGTTTATCCACATTCGCGGGCTTCCCAACCACATTTATTAATAATTTTATTATTAGTTAATTTTAGGTTAATAAAACAGTGAGATTATACTCAGAAGGGGACATTTCTGCTTTGGTAATAAAGGGGACATTTTCCCTTTGGTACGCGTTGCCTCATTGAAAAGTGTTACCGAAGGAAGAGAATCGTTGCCTCACAATTGAGGTTACCCAATTTGTTTGTTAATAATGTAACTATCTGCCTGCTGTTGCCTGTGGGCCCTCATTAATAGT
>JACCWJ010000030.1 GCA_013697705.1 Gammaproteobacteria bacterium
TAATGCAATTTCAAATTTTGCTACTGCCGACCACTTCTTGTTCTTTGCCATTTTTACCTCCGGTTAGAGGCTATTATCTCTCAAAATTTATTTCTTTGCTGGTCTAAAATGTGGGGGTCATTATAAAAAGTCAGGTTGATATCTTTAAATAGTGTTTGACCGCTGGGTAAGTTGAAGCTCATCGCATGGATGAGGATTGATTGCGTCATAGTAGAATTTCCAAAGTTAAGTTAAAAAATTTGACTGGCAAACTCATACATATGAAAAGCATAAAGAATATTACAATAATTTACATTTTTAGGCGGATTATTTCATGGAAAAATTAAAATTGATTTGGATAAAGTTCTTGGAAAACTTGTTAGAATACTTTTCACTAAGTTATAAATTACACATAAATGGGTTCGACCGTCGCGGCATACCTATATTATAAATCATTAAACTAATGAGAAGGATTGTAAATGAAAATAATTTTGTGTTACGGGGATTCAAATCTACGTGGATTTATTCCTGGAACATTTGATGAAAGTACTGGTCTATCTGAGAGGTTCGAGAAAGACAAGCGGTGGGCAGGTCTGCTGCAAATTATCCTCGGTGAAAAATATAATATAATTGAGGAAGGTATTAACGGCAGGACCACAACACTTGATGAAAAAATTCCTGGCAGACCCTACCGAAACGGTCTAACACAATTACCAGTGTGTCTTGAATCTCATTAGCCAATTGATATTGTTATTTTTATGCTCGGAACGAATGATACAAAATTACAATTTAATCGAACATTGAAAGAAATCACTGAGGGAATGAGACAATTAGTAAAAATAGTCAAGACAAGTGACAAAGGTCCGGCTTCGGCACCTCCCAAGATTATAGTAATTGCACCACAACCTATCATTAAAATTATTAATCTACATCCACAATACGACGGCCAGCCTATCCAAAAATCCAAAGAATTAGCAAAATCATATCAACAGATGGTAAAGGAAGAGAATTGTGAATTTATAGATGCTGGTCTTATCGTCAGTTCAAGCCGTTTAGATGGTATACATCTTGATGCGACAGATCATGGACTGCTGGGTTATGCTGTGGCAGAAAAGGTAAGACAGATGAGTAATTTATTGAAATAAAAATTTCTGTTATACAGAAAGAAAGAGCAATCGCTATAAATTATGTGTAAAAGTTCAGACTTGATCATACAAGACATGTTAAATTAATTTGAAACTTGCTTAAAATGACTGCCAGGTGGTAGACAAACAGCGTCATTTGCGTTTCATCGAATACTTGCGTAATTGTGATGTCTGCCATTCGCGGAAAAGATTATCTTGTGAACCAGGATAGTGTTCGTCTAATACTTTCAGCGAGATAATCCTATCTGTTTTAAGGTGTTGATAATCTTTTTCCTTCTCGCACCAGGCAACTAATATGCGCCCATCAGTGAAATATCCAATGGTGAATGGCCAGACTGTTCGTTGACTTTCTCTGTTATTTTCAGATTTGTAGAGTATATAAATTTTCTTTTGATTGGCAATGGCATCTCTTAATATTGAAAGATCTTCTTTAGCTAAAGTCTCTAATGGAGGTGGTCCCACTCGGAGCGTAAAAGTATTGTTACTTTTTTTAATGTTAGTGGGCAAGACATCAGATATTTTTTTTAAGGCCTCGATTGCTGCTTTAGATAATGGCGCATCCCCATACTGCGAAACCCATCGCGTGCCTAAAAGCAAAGCTTGCATCTCGGTTTGTGTGAACATCAGAGGGGGCATAAAAAATGTCGGTTTAAGAATATACCCAACACCAACTTCCCCTTCGATTTCGGCTCCCATCGCTTGCAGGGTCGCGATATCACGATACAAAGTTCGTATACTAACACCTAATCGCTCTGCCAGGCGTTCTCCACTGACGGGATAACGATAACCTCTTAAAATTTGTAACATATTTAAAAGTCGTTCAGTTCTATTCATATCAATCACTACTGCCATATTTTGACAGTATTATCCTATATAATCATGGCAAGAACAATTCTATATCTAAGGAGAACCCAACTAATGCTTATTCCAAATTTGCTACTATTTTATGTACAAAATCCGCTAGAAAGCGCTTTATTCTATGAAAAAATCTTTTCTAGAAAGCCAGTAGCCTCATTTCCAACCTATGTGGCTTTCGCTTTTGAGAATGGACTTACATTTAGCTTGTGGTCCACGCAGGCAAAGAACTTTGTTTCAGGCGGTGCTGGTCATCGTTCTGAATTGTCATTTATGGTAAAAGATGAACAAACGGTAAATGAACTGCGTAAACAATGGGGAGAATTCGGAATGGTTATTGAACAGGAACTGCATGAAGCAGTTTTTGGGTTAACTTTTGTAGCCCTTGATCCAGATGGCCATCGTATTCGTGTTTGTATACCTGATAAGTAAAGTAGGTCTGGCATATTTTGTATGATCAAGTCTGAACTTTTACAAATTATGACCGTGACAGAATCGTGACAAACTGAAAGCAATTTACTGTCGTTTTACGTCACATTATAGCACTTTTGATGATTCTAAAGTATCGTAAGGCTTTGATTAATAACAAGTTGCATTTATGCCCGTTCGGACTACGAACCAGGTGGTCGGGAGTTCGAATCTCTCCGGTACGCCCCCTTTCCCCAGGCCTCTGCCTTTGGGATATGGTCCACTGAGTTTATTGCTGCAGAACTTGATTTGAATTTTAGGGATTACCATGTTTTGTAATTGATTGCCGAACAAGACCAGGGCAGTCAGGATCTCCTGTGATTGCTCAAAGAAATTCAGCTTATCTCACAATCGATGGTGCATTACCAGCTGGTCGCCTAAGGACTGAACTATTGGGAATTTATACCGGAAGAGTTAACGAGGAATCTGGTTTAGGTTTATCTGAAGTTAAGCGTCATTGAAGAACTTTTAAACTCATTTTCAAATTGAAATTTAGTAATTCTCGGATGACTAAAAAGTAACGTAAGATTCTACTTCTCATACTAAAAATAAATTAAAAAGAAGCTGATTGATCTTTTAGAGCTTGTTGTGTATTTCTGAAAGTACGAACAATTGTTTAAAACAAAATTACTTTACTGGGAACCATAATCATTGCTCATTAAGATTCCGCGCTTGACCAATAAGATCGCTCAATAACCACAAATAGCTATATATAGTCAGCGGGGATAATTCTATGAAATTTGTGCTGAGGGCTACATTTGTTAAAGCATCGGCTTTGATTAAGCATTCGGACAATTGTTCTTGAACATCAGAGTTGGAAATCTTCTTGTAATTCTTTAAGATGCTTGCAACCATGTTCAATCTCCTTATAGATTGTTTGTGGCCAGAGACAGGAGGGTGCTTCACTCACCTTCTTGCCTCGTCTCCCTAATTATTAAGACAAATTAATTTTATCTCCAGCGCTTGCAAAGTGCAAGCATACTGCAACCTACTCTTCTTTTAAAACTTTAAGCTTTGACTTGATTGCTGGTCTAAGTAAATCCATGCAAACAGCATTCATTGAGAGGCCAGTTAAATTTGCAATGGTTTGAATGTCTTCCCAAAAGCTGATTGGAATACGAAGGTAGAGTGTTTTTAATGGCTGCTTCCCTGGTGCTAATTTTTTGGAAGATTCCAAAGAGGATTCTTTTATCCCCTGGGTAGAATTTACTGCTTTGTCAGAAGCTACCCTTGTTTTAAACGTTGGCATATCAGTTACACCTCTTCAAAGATAAATTAGTTTTTTCGAATACAATTCTTCTATTCACTGAACAGTAGCAGCACTTTAGCTCCGATGAATGTATTCAAATATTAAAAAAAACAGATGGTGCAAATTATATGTCCGAATAGGCAAAAAAGACCAACTATTGTTCATAACTGTTCTATTTTGCTTGCCTTAGTGTATTCATCTTGCACTTCATTTGCACTTCAGAATATTTTGAAAAACTTTTAGTTGCAGGTAAGCCATTGATAAATATGGCGCCCCGAACAGGATTCGAACCTGTGACCTATCCCTTAGGAGGGGACGGAAATCAGTTTTTCCACTGCACCACCATATTCCTCAGTGCACAACCATGAACAAAATATCTTTATTTTCATTTACTTACAAATCAATCGCTGTTTATCCCCGTTCACCATTGATCCCCGTTTTACACTGCGCTTGGACTTACGGTGGACTTACAGGCATGCTTGCTCTAAGCATGAAATCTTCAAATGAGTGAACTAAGCATAAAGCAAACTTTTCAAACTAGAAGCAGTTCAAATAATGAAAGACAGAATCAATGGATTTACTATGGGAGGTTTAAGTTTAAATTTTATATTGAAAGTCCAATATTACATGTCTTATAATATTTTATATGAACACTCACTTTTTTAAGTTTAAATATATATGAAAAAGCCAAAGATCAGTAGACCTTTAAACTCAAAATTAAACAATTTGTTAAGCTATCAGCCACAAGGTATTGTTCTAACATCAAAATGGTTGAAAGAGAATAATTATTCCAAGCAAATAATTAGCCATTATTGTGCCAGACAATGGCTGCGCAAGGTGGGGAATGGAGCATATGTACGTTTAAATGAAAATATAAAATGGCCTGGTGCGATCTATGCTCTTGATTCGCCCAGATATAATGCAAGAACTATTGGAAAAATGCACATCTATCAAAGTTAAGCGCCTTTTTTTATTTTTTGCTGATACTAATCAGTTACCCTGCTTTAAATACTTGGATTTAACTGCGCTAAATCTTGGGAAAGGAAAGCGGGTAATAGGGAATGGAGGCATGTTTGTACCCAAATATCAACTTTCAGTTCCAGTACCGCAAGGTGAAGAAGAAGGAGTAGGGTATGTTTAATGATAGCTACTTAAACCAGATAAGACTACTCCTTAAATGTTTGCCAGCTATTCGGAATCAAGATTATTTTGTTTTGAAAGGTGGCACAGCTCTTAATCTTTTTATACATGATTTACCGAGATTATCAGTTGATATTGATCTGACTTATAAACACCTACATGATCGAGATGAGAGTATTAAAAATATACAACTAGGGTTAAGACAAATTAGTGTTTCAATTAAAACTGCCAATCCAAAATTTATTAAAAGGAAAAAATGAGCAAAGAAGGGCATTTGCTAAAGCTATTAATTCACGATGAAAAAACAGTCGTTAAAATAGAGCCAAATTTCATAGTGAGAGGTATTTTGCTTCCAATGCAACTAGGTTCCACTTGTGCAAGAATTAAAAATGAATTTGGTTCATTTATTGACGAAATTCCAATAATGGCAAGTGATGAGCTTTATGCTGGAAAAATATGTGCAGCTCTAAGCCGCCAACATCCTAGAGATTTATTTGATATTAAACTTTTATTAGAAACAACCGGAGTAACAGACTCAATACGGCAAATGTTTTTAGTTTATTTAGTTTGCAATTCAAGGCCTATTCACGAAATACTTTCTCCGAATTTAATTGATATAAAACAAGTATTCGAAAAAGAATTTTTTCGCATGACGCGTGAGAATGTTTTTCTAGAAGAGCTGTTGCTTGCTCGTCAACAATTAATCAAGGAGATAAGTAAAAAATTGACTGAGCAAGAGAAAAAATTCTTACTCTCTATTAAATCTGGAAAACCTGAGTACGATTTACTTCCATATTCTGAAATTCATAAGCTACCTGCCTTGCAATGGAAACTAATGAATTTGAAAAAATTAAATGAGGAAAAACATCAGCAGCTTATTCAAAAGCTCAAAATGGTCTTAAATTAGTAACTTAGAAGTTGGTCCTTTCCTTTATAATAAAGGGGTGGATCCTTTAATACCTATTTCCTAAGGCTCAGATGATTATCAAGAAACATGGATCTAGTTGCTATACACAAATATGGACAGGCTGTCAGTTGAAAATTTCTACGTTGAAGATGCTTAATTTCGGTGGGCCAATATGAATGTTTACTTAGATACCTGGCATTTACAAAAATGGCACCAAGGAACTATACCATTAGATGAATCATAATTTGGTAAAAGCCTTAATTGCGAGCGAATCAAGTTTCTGGCCAGAACAAGATACCCCACAAAGTAATCCTGAAAAAAAATAAAAAAATAAGCCATGCACATGGCTTGATGCAGATTACAGGCAGTACTTTGAAAATAATTGGAGAGTATTTCCAAAATGGAAACAGTTCGAAAGGAAGGTGTTCGCGATGTTAAGCGGAACCTTGAATATTATAATTTGATCTTGTGTTATCAGTCGAGATCGTGTTAACTCTATAAAAGCTACCCATTTCCGCCAATGGGCGACAAGAACTTTAAAAGAGCATATTTCAAAGGATACTCGATCGTCACCGAAAAAATCAAATTATAAGCAGTTTTTTGAAAGCTATTGATGATGTCAAGAGGATGTTACGGGCAGAGAGCACAATAAATAGTGAAGCATGCTCGACCTCGTTGTTATGTTTTCAGAAACATGGCTTTTTGCTAAATGACAAAGACGAACTTCAAATACAAGAAGTACAAAAAAGAGAGCTTTACTGAAAGCTGAAAAATTATCCAAAGCTTTATTGGAATTGAAACATATCCTGATCGAAAAAGGGAAGCTACAGAAATATTTGCCAGAGAAAGATCCAAAGAAAAATATTATTGGAATCGCAAGGAAAATAATGCAATCAATTGAATTTTATAATCACAAGCGATGGCATCAATCGCTAAATTATAAAATGCCAGCTGAAATTTATTTTTCGGTGCGACAAAAACCTGGGGTATGGGGACATACTCTCGCGCTCGAGTTATCCACAGGCTTAGCAATTAATTTAATTTATTTTAAGAGGTGATATCTCCTAAAATTTATTTGAATGCTCATCTAGACATTGGTGTCACTTAAAAATTATGTGGCAATATTATTTGAGCATACGTATTGTGAGTAAATGAATTACCTGTTTTATCGGAGTAAAAATGTCCTTTAATCAAGATGAAAAAATTTCTAAGCTCAATTACTTTATGCAGATTGCTGCGGACTCAAGAAATCTAATGCGAAGCTTTCTTGATATGCAAAGTTTGGGCCGTCTTTCTCAGGTACATACGACTTTTTTTAAAGAAATAGGAGATGAACCCATTTGGCGTAAGGAACTTGACTCTTACTTTCCCGAAGATGTGAGCAGAGTCATTTCACGAGCTAAGGCTGAAAAAGATTCACTTAAAAAACAAGCAAAGCTAATGTTTCAGAAAGCTTCTAGAGGCGTCGTTAAGAAAAAATTAGCTTTAATAAGAGCATTTCGAATAGATGATCAGGCTAAAATAAATGAATTTTTTAGGAGAGCTGAAGCACACTGCATATTATCGTTAAATAAAACAGACGGATTAGAGCGTTCGCTGCTCGAATATGCTGCGAAGAATAAAAATATCAACGCAATAAAAAAAATATGCAGTTGGAAAATCTATGAAGATTTTTACCTAAAAAAAGCATTGGAGGTTGCACTCGCTGAACCTGAATCTTCCTTCAAAATTATAGATGCACTCTTGGCGAATTTATCTCAAGAGGCGGTTAAAAAAACTTTAACGACCCTTAACCCAAAGAATTATGCAGTTATCTTGCCTTTTCTTAAAAAAATTGGAGATTCAGATCCCTATTTACAGGGTTTTTTTAGAAATTCCCCATTATTGGCTAGAGTAATCAAAGCGGGAGATAAAGAAGCCTTTGATTTCCTTAAAAAAATAATCTACATACGATTAAATGACGAAGATGAATTCCACCTAAGCAATTTTAGTATAGCGCTTACATATAAACGATTCGATATGGCCAGGGACATCCTTGATTGGGACAGACAGATAAACAACAAATGTAGAGACGCTTTACAGAAAATATTTGCATATTGTTCGAAAAATAACACCGAGTTCCTTAACTTATCAAGCAATAACTTTACTTTTCAAGAACATGAGGCGTTTACCTATCTTCGAGACTATTTACCATCTCTTGCTTTCGACTCAAAACACTTAATGCTTGTTCGTTTTTGCGTCGAAATATTGGGCATATCCATTAACGATAAATCTCCTAATGAAAAAATGACTTATTTTTACAAGACATTAAAAGTTGGCAATTTCCTAATTGTTCGATATTGTTTAGAAAGGTATGAGCAGGTCTGTGGGAAAGAGCATAATATAACAGTCTTAGATCAACTTAATCTGTTGTTATACCATGCATTGAGGGCGCAAAATTTTGCAGCTGCTTCATATTATATCCTTAAAGGAGCGACTTTTTCTCACCCGGAATCGCCCACTTCGCAAACTGCTAGACTGCCACTAATTCATTATGCTGCTAGCAATGTTATTTCATTTTTAATCAAACAAAATGTTCGCTTTAATTATATTTCTTTTATAAATAAGCAAAACCTTTTATTTGAAGCTGTGAAAAAAGGGGATTTAGAAAGTGTACAGCTATTTTTTCGATTGAATATGCAACAGAATGAAAACCGGATAGAAGCTTCTTCTCAACGTCAAGAGCAAATAAATTTAAATATCCACAAATCCTTGCTACATTTAGCTGCTAGCAAAGGTAATATAGAAATAGTAAAAATATTACTTCAGCAACCAACTATAAATTACGATAGTTACATGAGTAATGCACCGCTCACGATGGCAGTTGTTTCAGGTTATGTTGATGTAGTTGATTTACTAATAAACCATCCAAAAATTAATGTTAACAAAGGTGATCTCTTGAATTCAGCCGTAAATAAACGACATTATGACATAATTAAAAAGTTACTCGATCATCCCCACACTGATTTGAGCACGGATAACGAACCCAATCAGTGTTTACTACATAATGCTTGCGGTACTCTTAGTCTCGATATCATTGAATTATTGTTACAATATCCGGAGCTTGATATAAATCATAAAAATAATGAAGGCAATTCGCCCCTTCATGTGGCAGCTACAGCTCCGTTTGGAGGCAAACGTAATGGGGCGATTGATTTATTAATTAAGCATGGGGCTGATGTCAACTTAGAAAATGCAGATAAAAAAACATTGCTCTCCATAATTATTAAAAATGGGTCTGCCACATACACTGCTGAGGACAAAGAATGTATAGAAATAGATAGAGAGCTGGTTAAAAAAATTGTGACTTTAAACAGAGAAATAGTTTTGCCACAACTTTCTCAGGAAATCAAACCTGAAATTGGTTCGCTTATTTTATCAAGAAAACTCTATGATTTAGCAGGTGAAGCTCATTTTAATCGCAGGATAATAGAGGCTTATCGCGCGGGGGGCGTAGATATTAATTTTAAATTACAAAATGATAACACCCTTTTGTTTCATACTATTATTAATCATCATTTCGATTGTGCAAAATTCTTAATGGAGCATAATGCAGAAGTAAAGATAACAGCTAGTAATATTTTATCTCTCCTTTGTGCATTAGAAAAAGCCGACTCTAATTTTATCTGTGAATTTTTAGATTACATTCAGGCTAAACCCGTTCTCGAGCGAATCGATTTTAATCTATTTAAGCAACTTTATGAGTATGCCGAACGAAATGAAAACTTGGAGATCATTAGACGCCTATTTACAATAACACAATTATTTGCACCAGGATTTGTCGAAAGGTCGAAGAACTCAAACAATAATAATGAAGCTTGGATTTCCAAGGCAGAGAAATTTATAGATGCTCCTCAATATTCTTCGAGCTTTAGAAATAATTAAGTGATAAAGAGTCCTTAGAAGCTTAAAGTATGATGGATTTTTTATATAAAAATCCTCCTGCTGAACTTTACAAAATAAACAAAAAGACTTATTCAGCAAATCTGCTACTCAGCTGCAACTTGAAGAATCGTTTGGTAAAGACACTAATGGGGTACAAACTGTCAGCCAGAAATTAAATTGTGAGCCAGCAATTCCACAAGTTAATCTTGATCACTTTGGATCAAATGCGTTATGTGCTTGAACAGGTGGCACATTCGAACTAGTAGGCGATTGCATGAATAGATTGAAAATAGCTGCTGAAGAGGCTTTATCTTTATGCAAAGATATCCTTGATAAATATGACGCCCCGAGCAAGATTATTCGGGCCCATCGTGGACCATCATCCCCTTCGGGGGCCGTCGCTCCGCTCCGTTCAAATTTTGCTGTCCTGCAAAATTTGTAGAACCTTACGGTTCGAATAGCTTCGTTGGATAGTTTGTGATACTGATTTCATCTTAAATCATAGAGTTATGTGATAACTTATTCCTTAAGGTAGTGCCATTGGGATGCGATCCCTAAATTGCATTTTGATTTCTTTTTAACTTAAATTTAAGTGATTTTTTCTTGATAGTTCGTTTATTGCAACTTATTATTTAAAATCTCTCCTTTTTGAAAGGTATAGTTAATCAGAGATTAAAATTTTAATAGAATTTATTATTCAGGTATTGAGGTTAATAATGAGTCAAAGCAGATCAGAACTAATGGGCTTGAGTATGATGAAGCTTAATAAAGTCAAGCGAGAAAGAGAGTTAGCAAAGCAGAATAATTATGAAAAAATCCAAGCCAGACTTAATTTAGGTAACCATATTAGTGAGTCTGTATTAGATTCTGTTATCACTATCCTGAGCAATATTATCTATTCAGGAAATGTAACAGTCGACGAGTTTTTTAATAGTTCTTTTCCTATGGATAAAATAGAAAAGGATGGATTTGATTTATTTACTTGGGCATGTAAAAAACAAGTTGAGGGGTTATTTAACACTTTAATAAAAGTTGTTGACGTTAATCAAACTGATAGTTTTGGAAAAACTGCACTATTTTGGACATGTGCTAATTATAATGTTCCCATGACAGCTGCGCTTGTTAAAGCTGGCGCTGATATACATCATGAGGATAATGAGAAAAATCAAGCCTTATGTGAGTTAATTCTAGGCAATAATTATAAATATTCTCTTATAGGATGCGCCAAAGATATAATAATCATATTTATTGAGCAGGATACAGATATTTACACTAAAGACATTCATGGGCAAACCATTGTTGATAAGGCAAAAGAAAAAGAGATTTATGAACTTAGTGAATTTTTAGAGACTCAATTTGGGAATCATAGAAACGAAAAATCATTTCAGTTGTGAGGCTTTACGCTAAATCCATATGATAATTAATTTTCAGTTGGACTTACGGTGGACTTAAGTTTGAACAAAAAAATTCGGTGTCGGGTACTAAGTTATTGAAAACTGGCGCCCCGAGCAGGATTGATTCAGGCCATCCTGGCCTTCACCCCTTCGGGGCGTTTGCGTTGCAAACGTCCAAAAATGCTGTCCTGCATTTTTGTCAAACATGTTCGAATAAAGGCTTTGAGGAGAGTTAATGCGGTTTTTTAGTTGTCAGTAGTGGGGGATATTAATGCGCCCCGAGCAGGATTCGAACCTGCGACCTATCCCTTAGGAGGGGATTGCGCTATCCATCTGTGCCATCGGGGCTAACTGTTGAGTATAAACCTAGTCCTAAAAAGATGTAAGTACGCTGCTCACTAAACCTTGAACTAAGACTTGAACTAAAGAGCATACCCCCCTACAATTTCAGCTTAGTTTTCTTAGTCTTAACGATAAATTACGGAAATTTGCCAGAAATGCGTTTAAATTCAATAAAGCTTGCCGGTTTTAAATCATTTGTTGATCCTACCCAATTGATATTTCAGAGCAATCTAACGGCTGTCGTAGGGCCTAATGGGTGCGGCAAGTCTAATATTGTTGATGCTATCCATTGTGTGCTAGGGAGTACCTCCAAAAATTTACGTGCCGAGCTGATGTCTGACGTGATTTTTAATGGTGCAAATGGTCGGAAACCGGTGGGTCAAGCGTCCATAGAATTGGTTTTTGATAATAGTGATGCACGGGTAGGGGGGGAATATGCCCAATATCCCGAAATTTCGATTCGTCGTGAGCTAAATAGAGATGGCCAATCTAATTACTATCTGAATAGTGTACGCTGCCGTCGCCGAGATATTACTGATATTTTTTTAGGGACAGGTCTTGGCAACAATAGCTATGCGATTATTGAACAAGGCATGATTTCACGTTTGATTGAAGCTAAACCAGAAGAGTTAAGGGCGCATGTTGAGGAAGCAGCAGGCACGTCAAAATATAAAGAAAGACGCAGAGAAACCGAGAATCGCATTAAGCATACCCGCGAAAATCTAGATCGATTGAGTGACCTGCGAGATGAACAAGCAAAGCAGTTAAGTCATCTCCAAAGGCAGGCTAATGCTGCCGAAAAATTTAAGGCATTGAAAACCGAGCAACGGTTATTTAAGGCTCAGTTGCAGGTGATTTTATGGCAAGGGCTTCAAGAACAAATCGCTTCTTATACGCAAAAAATCACTCTGCAAGAAACAGCACTTGAGGCTAAGATTGCGGAGCATAGAAATGTCGATAAAGAAATTGAACTCAAGCGTTCACTTCGTGTTGAGCATAATGATTTAGTGAATGATATTCAGAGTCAGTATTATGGTTTAGGTGCAGAAATAAATGGTGTGGAACAAAACATCAATCACGCTAAAGAACGCAAAAGACAGCTTGAAAAAGACTATGAGCAATTAGAGCAATCTTACCAAGAATTACATCAACAGCAGTTCGAAGATCAAAATCAACTTGAGCAATTAAATCATGATATCTCCAAAGTAGAACTTGCGTTCCAGGAATCAACTGAACTTGCTAAAACTCTCCATGTTGATTTAAAACTTGCAGAAGAGCATATGCATGATTGGCAAGAGAGATGGGATGATTTTAACCAGCACAGCGCACAAACTTCTAAACATTTGGAAGTCGAAAAAACAAAAATTCAACACCTTGAGCAGAAAAAACAATCACTTTGCACACGTTTAGCTAGACTTAAAGAAGAACAAGACAATCATGATAGTGAGAATGTGGCACAAGAAGTGTTACACCTAACTGAGCAACAACGCAACTCTCAGCTAAGTGTCGCCGCATTCCAAGAACAATATGAAGTAATACAAGAAAATATTCATTCCGATAGAGTGCGTTATCAAGAAGCGCAGCAAGAGGTCGGTAGGCTCATTAAGGAACTCCGTGACCTTCAAGCAAAACATGCTTCGCTGCAAGCGATGCAACAAATAGCATTGGGCAAAAATGATGTCGACACAAAAACATGGTTAGACAAAAATCATTTGCATGAACTTCCGCGGTTAGCCGAAGGATTAGATGTTGAGCTCGGATGGGAAGTTGCAGTTGAAACAGTACTGGCTAATTATTTAGATGCTATTTGCATTGACGATTTTACACCGCTGGTGCAAAGTATCAGTGATTTACCCAATGTCGATGTGTCTTTCTTCAATTCCAACGCCAGTATAAAATCAACTCATGCCACGAAACAATTAGCTTCATTGAAAGATAAAATTCATTCCCCTTGGTCTATGCTGGGTTTGTTAGCGAATATTTATGTGGCAGATAGTCTTCATCATGCGTTCGAAATATTACCACAGCTAGATTCTAATGAATCTATAGTTACCCGTGATGGAATTTGGTTAAGCGCCACATGGTTAAAAGTAACTCGAAGTATCAGCGAGAAGACGGGTGTTGTTCAACGCGAACATGATCTGAAAGAGTTACATCAGCAAATTGTGCAGCTGCAAAATACGGTTTCCAAACAAGAAGCTTTTTATCAAGAAGCGCAAGAACAACTCAATCTCAATATCGAAAGTAGAGAAAATATTGGTCATCAGTTGCAATCTGAGAAAGCTAAAAATAGTGATTATTTGGCGCAAATAAAAGCTAAACAAAGTTTTATCCAGCAATTACAACAAAAACAAACCTCAGTGTTGGCTGAATTAAGTGAAATTCAACAGCATTTAATTGAAGTTGAAGAAGCGCTTACTACAGCTACGGCTAGTCTCGCTTCTCTCGGGGAACTAAATGATGATATTGAAGCAAAACGTCATACGCTTTTAGCACAGCGCGAATTATTGCGCTCTAAGCTCGACTCTGTGCGGCAGAATGCAAACGTACAACAACAAAGAGCAGATGAATCTCAAATTCGTATGGAAAGTATGCGCAGTCAGGTACATTACTTGACTCAAAATCTTATTCGCGTTGAAAGGCAACTTTCTACTATCAGCGAAAGACGCAAAACCATTTCGGAATCACTCAATAATAATAATGACCCGCTTCCTGAATTAAATGTGGTGCTGCAGCAGGCATTAGAGAAGCGAGCTATCATTGAAGATGAATTAACCAAGGCAAAACAAGCCTTAAGTGCTTTGGAAGATAGTTTGCAACAGCTCGAAAAAAATCGTCAACAAATTGAAAATAGCAGTCACGAAATTAGAAATGGTTTAGAAGAATTACGGCTGGAATGTCAATCATTTCGAGTAAAAATGAGTACCTATACAGAGCAAATACAAGAAGCAGGTTTTGAACTTGAGCAAGTACAACAACAACTTCCTGAAGAGGCGCGGGTTGATACCTGGGAAGAGCAGCTTATTAAAATAGATAACCGCATCCAACGATTAGGTCCCATTAATCTTGCTGCGATTGATGAATTTGCATCTCTTTCAGAACGTAAAGACTATCTTGATAGACAGCATAACGATTTAATAGAAGCGTTGACCACATTAGAAAATGCCATTCGCAAAATAGATAAAGAAACTCGGATACGCTTTAAAGAAACTTTCATGCAACTCAATGATTCTTTTAAAACCTATTTTCAACAAATTTTTGGTGGCGGAGAAGCGACCTTAGAGCTCACCAGCGATGACTTGTTAGAAACAGGCGTGATTGTGAAGGCACAACCTCCTGGAAAACGTAATTCTACCATTCATCTTTTATCAGGTGGCGAAAAAGCGCTTACGGCAATAGCGTTAGTGTTTGCTATCTTCAGTTTAAACCCAGCTCCTTTTTGCGTGCTTGACGAGGTGGATGCGCCACTTGATGATGTCAATGTGGGAAGATTTTGTAACCTTGTGCGCAAAATGGCTGAAAAAATTCAATTTATTTTTATCAGTCACAATAAAATCACCATTGAAATGGGACAACAACTCGCGGGTGTGACGATGAATGAGCCTGGGGTTTCTCGCCTGGTTTCAGTGGATGTTGAACAAGCAATTAGCATGGCCAATGCATAACAACAGGTGATATGAAATGGAGATGCACTCAATTTTAATACTTATAACTATATTATCTCTGATATTCGCGCTAACTTATTTTATTACAGTCAGACAAAAAAGAGCACATCGCAAACTTTCCCAAAAACAAGAGCCGCGTTTTGATCTTGTTACCGATCAACCGGTATTGCATGATATTGATGAAGCTGACGAAACTCAGTCGCAAGAATTTTATGAAGATGAAAAACAAAACTTATTATTAGAAGACCCTCTGTTCGCACAAAAACCTACGGCTGTGAAAAAACATTCGGAGCCATCCGTGACTAAATCTACAAAGTCTGCAATCGAAGAAATAATGTATTTCACAATAGCAGCAAAACCTAACAAGCCTTTTGTCGGTTATGAACTATTGCAAGCGCTACTTTCAGCTGGTTTACGTTACGGAGCTATGAATATATTTCATCGTCATGAAGACTATAATGGTAATGGGAAAATATTGTTTAGCGTAGCTTCAGCCTCTGAACCGGGCACTTTTGAAATCAGCAGGATGGGCGGTTACTCAGGCAAAGGCTTGATGATGTTTTTACGTTTATCAAGTAACAAAGATTTAATGCTTGCATTTGAGACGATGCTTGACACTGCTAAACAGCTTATCGAAGATTTAGATGGTGAGATTTTAGATGATGAACGAAAGATATTATCTCCCGAAAAAATTGAAAAATTAAAAAAGAAAATTTCGGAGTTCGAACAGCATCAACGTATCGGAGATTTATTTGACCAGTAAGAAACTTGATGATGTGGTTAAAGAGCTTGACGAGTTAAGAAGACAAATTCATGAGCATAATTATCGCTACTATATTTTAAATGACCCCACCATTTCCGATGCTCAGTACGATCGAATTTTCAAGAAAATACAGACCCTGGAATCATCGCATCCTGAATTAATTATCTCCGATTCTCCAACGCAACGCGTAGGTCATGCACCTGCTAGTGGTTTCGCTCCCGTAGAGCATATTGTTCCTATGTTATCCTTGGCTAATGCTTTTACAAAGGAAGATGTTAATGCATTTGATAAACGAGTACGCCAAAAACTTATGCAGGAAGACTCGATTGAATACGTTTGCGAAACCAAATTAGATGGTGTAGCAGTGAGTTTAATCTATAAAGAAGGCAATTTAGTAGGAGCCGCCACTCGAGGTGATGGCACAACGGGTGAAGATATTACGCAAAACGTTCGCACTATTAATGCTGTTCCACTACATCTACGCGGCAAAAATTTTCCAATGTTACTTGAAGTTCGGGGTGAGGTGTATTTAGGTAAGTTAGAATTTGAAGACCTGAATAACAGGGCAAGAGACTCAGGACAGAAAATTTTTGTTAACCCTAGAAATGCGGCATCAGGCAGTTTACGACAATTAGATCCACGTATTACAGCAGGACGCTCTTTAAAAATATGTTGTTTTTCATTAGGGGCAATTTCTGAAGGTTTCCCACTTCCGGATCGTCATAGCGATATTTTGTATCAACTCCAAGAGTGGGGTTTGCGGATCAGCTCTGAAATGCGTGTAGTAGAAGATGTCGAAGGGTGCCTTCGCTATCATCAACAAATCAATGAACAGCGTCAATCCTTGGCCTATGAAATTGATGGAGTTGTTTATAAAGTAAATTCTATAACAGCACAAAAAGCATTAGGTTTTGTTTCACGCGCTCCCCGGTGGGCAATTGCACATAAATTTCCCCCTAGTGAAGAACTGACGGAAGTATTAGACATTGAGTTCAATGTGGGCAGGACAGGTACCTTAACGCCACTAGCAAGGCTTAAACCTGTGTTTGTGGGCGGAGTGACGGTGAGTAACGCTACGCTACATAATCTAGATGAAGTATATCGAAAAGATATCAGGATAGGTGACACTGTTATCGTGAGAAGAGCAGGGGATGTCATTCCTGAGATTGTCGGTTCTGTCGTCGAAAAGCGTTTGCCGAAGGCTACACCCATTGTGTTACCCGAACATTGTCCTGTTTGTAATTCAGATGTAATTAGACCGGAGGGGGAATCCGCAGCAAGATGTACTGGAGGACTTTATTGTCATGCCCAGCTAAAAAATTCAATCTTACATTTTGCCTCACGGCGTGCAATGGATATTGAGGGGTTGGGCGATCGGATGGTGGATCAGCTACTGGAAACCCATCTCATCCAAAACATCGTCGATATTTTTAAATTAGCGGTGGATCAAGTGGCTGATTTGGAACGAATGGGCAAAAAATCTGCCGCAAATTTGATCAACGCAATCGAAAAAAGTAAAAAAACCACCTTGCCACGATTTTTATATGGGTTAGGAATAAGAGAAGTAGGAGAAGCCACGGCGCTCACGCTTGTTCAACACTATCACCATATTAAAGCGATTATGGCGGCAGATGAAGAAAGTTTACAACAAGCGCCCGACATCGGTCCCATAGTTGCAAGCCACATAGCGAGTTTTTTCAGACAAGAATGTAACCGTCAAATCATCAATGAATTGCAAGAATTAGGAGTGCATTGGGTTGAGCAAAAATCCCAAGATAATCTCGTATTGTCAGGTAAAACATTTGTGCTAACAGGAACCTTACATCAAATGTCACGTGATGACGCAAAGGAAGTATTGCAATCTTTGGGGGCAAAAGTGGCAAATAGCGTATCCCGTAAAACCTCTTATGTGGTGGTGGGTGATGACCCCGGTTCAAAGTATGAAAAAGCAAGAGAATTGAATATCCCAATATTAGATGAAGTCGCCTTTTTAAAATTTTTAAATGAATATAAAAAATAGCTTATCCCCATTCACCAAAATTCAAAATCCATGATGTATGTTTACCGAAGCTTTTTTAGCAATACATATAGGGCTCCTGTGCTGCCGTGGCGCGAAGTGGCGGTACAAAAAGCTAATACATTTTCTAACTGTCTTAGCCAATTATTAATTTTATTTTTGAGCACGGGGGCTTGTGTATGCCCTTTGCCATGGATAATGATAATTGAACGTTTATTTTTCTGATACGCCATTTCTAAAAAAGTTATTAACGCGTCTCTGGCTGATTCTGAATCAAATCCGTGAAGATCTAAGGTGGCGGCAATGGGAATTTTGCCGTGCCTGAGTTTGCGAATTTGTTTTGGAGAGATCCCTGGCTTTACAAAAAATAAATATCCTTCGGGAGCAACAATTTTTTCGGTTAGATTGTCAGAGAGCAGGGGGACACTCTCGTTTTCTGAAAAAATTTCCCGAGGCCTTGGACGAACCACGATTTTTTTGAGTAATGTTTTATTCGATTTCTTAATTGGCTGAATTTTTTTCATTGCGCTGCGAAACAGCAGGGCTTCTTCTTCCGAAATTTGAGCTTTCACCTTAGGTGGGGAGGGGGGGCTCTTTGGCGGTTTCGTGTCCATTTGTTGTAACCTTTCCCTTGCGCGATGAAAACAAACTAGTGTTAGTTGTCTAATTTAAGTATCATTTATTTTATATTAGCAGTCGCCTTAGAAGGATACTATGAATTTAGATAACCAAAACCTCACCCAAGTAAGTCAAGAGCTAACTACCCTGCGGGATTATATTCGCTGGGGTTATAGTCGTTTCAATGCAGCAAACTTATATTATGGTCATGGCACTGACAATTCATGGGATGAGGCGGTGCATTTAATTTTATCAGCCCTTCATCTACCGCCTGATATTTCACCGGATTTGATGAGTTCAACGTTGACCTTAGTGGAACGAAGGAATCTTTGTGAACTTATTTTTCGTCGGATCGATGAACGGATTCCTGCGGCATATTTAACAAAGGAAGCTTGGTTTGCGGGTTTACCTTTCCATGTCGATGAGCGTGTCATTATTCCTCGCTCACCCTTAGGAGAGCTAATTGAAAAGGGTTTCTCACCTTGGCTGGATAATCATACTCCCCATCATATCTTGGATCTTTGTACCGGAAGTGGCTGTATAGCAATTGCTTGCGCAGTGGAATTCGCAGAAAGCCAGATTGACGCTGTCGATATTTCAGCAGATGCCCTCGACGTTGCCAAATCAAACGTCGTCAGACATAACTTAGAATCACAAGTTAATTTAATACAAAGTGATTTGTATCAAAATGTTAAAGGTAAATACGATTTGATCATAAGCAATCCACCTTATGTATCTCATCAAGAGTACGATGCCTTACCACAAGAATATAGCCATGAGCCATCGCTGGCTCTTAAAGCCAATGATGACGGATTAGAGCTGGCAAAAAGAATTCTAAAAAATGCAGGAGAGCATTTATATTCTGAGGGAGTTTTGATTGTAGAAGTCGGGAATTCACAAGAGGCATTAATGGAGAATTATCCAGAAGTTCCTTTTTTATGGCTGGATTTTGAGCGAGGAGGGGACGGCGTTTTTCTACTTACCGCTGAGCAAGTTAAGCAGTACCAGTCTCAATTTGATAAGAACTAATCTTAAATGCAAGGCAATACGTTTGGTAAATTATTTACCGTCACCACATTTGGAGAAAGTCATGGTCCTGCATTAGGAGGCATTATTGATGGTTGCCCTCCTGGCCTTGAAATTTGTGAAGCAGACATTCAGCAGGAACTGGACCGTCGTAAGCCAGGACAATCTCGTTTTACCACTCAACGTAAAGAATCTGACAAGATTACTATTTTGTCGGGCGTTTTTTCAGGTAAAACCACGGGCACTCCGATTGGCCTTCTAATTGAAAACAACGATTCCAAATCCAAAGACTATGCATTATTGAAAGACGTCTTTAGACCCTCCCATGCTGACTATACCTATCACCATAAATATGGCATTCGAGACTACCGGGGTGGAGGTCGTTCCTCGGCAAGGGAAACGGTTATACGCGTTGCGGCAGGGGCGATTGCAAAAAAGTTTTTAAATAGTAAGGGCATACAGGTAAGAGGATTTGTCGCCCAGATTGGCAAGATTCAAGCCACGACTATTGATTGGGATGAAATAAATCATAATCCATTTTTTTTCCCGGATAAGCAAAAGGTTCCTCTGCTAGAAGAACTTATAACGCAGCTTAGAAGAGCAGGGGATTCTATCGGCGCTAAATTGACAATTGTTGCTTCTGGATTGCCTATTGGTCTTGGTGAGCCAGTATTTGATAAATTAGATGCGGATATTGCCCATGCAATGATGAGCATTAATGCCGTTAAAGGTGTTGAGATTGGTGATGGCTTTTTGTCTATTGAACAGCTAGGTTCAGAACACCGCGATGAACTAACATCGAATGGTTTTTTATCGAATCATGCGGGGGGTATATTGGGAGGCCTTTCATCAGGCCAAGACATCGTGGTAAACATTGCATTAAAGCCTACTCCGAGTATTCGTATTCCGGGCCGGACGATTGACGTATCAGGATCCGACACAACAGTCGCAACCACGGGACGTCATGATCCCTGTGTTGGCCTTCGCGCTGTTCCAATCGCTGAGGCCATGCTAACATTAGTATTAATGGATCACTTTTTACGTCAGAAAGCTATCAGTTAAAGAGGAAAAATCAAAAATGACTGTTAAGTACAATGTGGCTGTTCTTGGGGCGACAGGAGCGGTGGGTGAAACTTTAATCGAAATATTAGAGCAACGAAAATTTCCTATTAATAAATTGTTCCCCTTAGCAAGTGCGAAATCCGCGGGAGATACCGTCAAGTTCAAAAATAGAAATGTTGAAATTTTAGACGTTGAAGATTTTGATTTTTCACAGGTGCAAATAGGTTTATTTTCTGCAGGAGCCGCTACGTCTGCGAAATACGCTCCTATTGCCGCCGAAGCCGGATGTATTGTCATAGATAATACTTCTGAATTTCGTTATGACCCCGAAATTCCCTTGGTAGTCCCTGAAGTAAATGCTGAAATAATTGATCAATATCGAAACCGTAATATTATTGCTAATCCTAACTGCTCTACGATCCAGTTGGTGGTAGCCTTGAAACCGATTTATGATGCGGTTGGCATTTCACGGATAAATATCGCCACCTATCAATCTGTCTCTGGCGCGGGAAGAGCAGGCATTAGTGAGCTTGCCGATCAAACAGCTAATTTATTAAATGGTAATGCAAGGGATGCAAAAGTATTTGCGAGACAAATTGCATTTAATGTTATTCCACAGATCGATACCTTCCAAGAAAATGGTTACACCCGTGAAGAAATGAAAATAGTGTGGGAAACTCAAAAGATTTTCAATGATGATACTATTTATATAAATCCTACCGCTGTAAGAGTCCCTGTTTTTTATGGACATTCTGAAGCAGTTCATATTGAAACGAGAAAAAAAATTAGTGCTGATGAGGCCAAGGAATTATTACGCAATGCGCCTGGCGTCATCGTGCTGGGTCAAGATGAAGAATACCCCACTCCCGTTTCAGAAGGGTCTAAACATGACGCTGTTTATATCGGCAGAATTCGCGAAGATATTTCCCACCCAAATGGATTGAATATGTGGGTTGTCGCAGATAACGTAAGAAAAGGCGCAGCCCTCAATGCAGTTCAAATCGCAGAGTTATTGATTCGAGATCTCTGATTCTACTCTTCCTTCCTTCATGGCCCAGGTGAGCAGTGTTGAGCCTTCATCCTGGGCAGACTTTTTCGATTATCCTGCGTCATCCTTTCACGTTGAGCGCCACATGCTTCTCCCCTACACCCTTCTCGTCGGATGCCTTTTCACTAAAAGCTGAAAGTTTTCTCTGTACTGGACAAAAATTTAAAAGGCTTATTTTTAGGGTTAAAATCAGGCACGTCGTCCCGCGATTTATTCGCGGGATCCAGATC
>JACCWJ010000031.1 GCA_013697705.1 Gammaproteobacteria bacterium
AATAACAATAACAATAACAATAACAATAACAATAACAATAACAATAACAATAACAATAACAATAACAATAACAATAACAATAACAATAACAATAACAATAACAATAACAATAACAATCAATCGATAAGAGAAAAATCAATTATTTATTCCATGCCCGTATTACCCGTAAAAAAAGTAACAAAAGGCGAAAAATTACCTTCTATTAGAAGTGTGTTACCGGAAAACTTTTCAAATGCTTCAGCATCTAGTAATCCACCTAATTATCTAAGCGCTAGTTCAGTGGTGGCTGATTTATTTAGTAATCAAAATTCAGGGCCAGTGGACAATAATAACCATACCCGAGCATCAACTGTTGGAAAAATGGTTACTTCATCTGGAACGCAAGTAAGCATAAGGGACCATAATCCCACAAACACAGTTCACCAGCCATTTATTACCGGCGCGCAAAATTCAAGCAACTCAAACATTACCTCTCTTAATCAAGGCGGCCAGTTTGGACTTCCTATTTTTAACCCATCCCGTTATCAGGAGACGCCTAGAGCGCCCTCTCATTTTTTTAGTAATCAATTAGGGCGAATTCAAAACAGCAACAACAATTATCATAGCAATAATGACACCAACGATGGTCCTCAATCAGGTCAAGAGAATACAGATTCAGGATATTCATCAAATAAATGAGCACCCTAATTTTATTTCATCTCATCAAGGCTACTATCACTACATCTTTATCGTAGCCTTGATGTAGCAAAGCGAAATCAAGGAATAATAACCACAAAACTCAACTTTATAATTTTTTTTTAAAGTTGAATATATATTTGTTACGTTAGAGAAGTAGAGCTTATTTCTTCCGTCTATCTCTTTTAACAGAACCCTTAACATTATTTGAGGATTTTATGCGTCCATTAGAAATAACTAGTTACGTAAGAGATGCTGATTATAGACGGCTTCAAGAGCTGACAAGAAGCCCCGACAAAAGGTCTAGATATTGGGGGAATATTGGCCTTGGCGACTTTATATATAAGAGCTGCATTGGCAATCCTCCTTTACTAGAGAAAGCATGCTCCCACTACACGAAAGCTCGTAATGAAATTGGTAGCATAGATCAGGACCCCTGTGCATTTAAATGGGCAGTATTTGGAATTTGCAGAACAGTTTTGCCAGGAAATCTACCAGAGTGTCTTCCCCCTGAAGAGAGATTAAAACAAGATGCATTCCAATATTTGACTTCTCTAGCAGAGAATGAAGAAGAATTAGAACTAAAAAATGAAGCTTTATTTCATTTGGCTCGGATTAAAATTTTGGTGCCTGGCCCTTATTATATTCAAGCAGTAGAGACCTTAGAGCATTTAGAGAAATCAGAGACGAGTGATGACCTGAAGGAGCGACTGAAAGAATTTCGATGTCGTCTGGTTCAGGTGGCAAGGGATCAACTAGATTCTTTGAAGTTTTTGTTTGATAAACTTATGAGTGTCCCAAGCTTAGCTGAAGATGTAAATATTGCGACACTAAATACAATGTTATCCTCTCTTAGCGTGAACAACAACTCTACTTCAATGTTCTTCTCAAACCCAGTGGCAAGGGAGCGAGAATCAGAGTCTCAAAATGAAGCTTTATATACCGAGGCTTTCAATAAAAGCCAAATCCCTACTACTTCAACCTACATTGAAGCGATTGAGATATTAGAACATTTAGAGAATTCAGATGTTAGCGCAGACTTGAGAAAACGGTTAAAGGTAGTGAGGGATAAATTGAGTTGGGAGATAAATGGACAGACATCTGTCTGGCAGGAATTGTATAACAGGGTTAATATTGTATCAAACTTAGCAACTGCAAATAACAACAACAACAACAACAATAATAACAATAATAACAATAATAATGATAATAACTACAACAGCTACTCACTCAATCAAAACAGAAGCGGTTGACTCTAATCGAATCGATTGCAATTATTGCTTGCCGAGGAAAAGAAGATTTGTGAGTTATGAACCATATGAAGTATAATTTTTAGAAATGGAGTAGATAATCCTAACGTTTACAGGAGTAACAACATGGAAGATGTAGGCACTATAATCTTCGAATTTGATATGTCTCATCGGAGTTATAAAAGGCTTTCCCTCACAGAGTTTTCCCCGGAAAGTTCTGGCAATCATATGATCTATTGGGTCCATAGTGATTTAAGCCAAAAAGAAACTTTTGCAAAGCTCGCGGATCAGTTGCACCTCTCTGAAGATATTATGGAACTATGTCTTGCTAATGATGGTATGCCAAAATTGATAGATGAAGAGGGGGCTATTGCGTTGCAAATACAATGTTTGCAATCGCTTAATTTAGACAAGCATGATAGCTTCCAATTCGATAATTTAATATTAAATCTCACTCAGAAATACTGTTTTACCGCTTCCTTCGAAAAAATTCCGGCTGTCCTGGAATGCGCGAATAGTATTAATAAGACGTTACGATTTGCAAAAACTCCCTGTTTTATATTTTTTCTTATCCTCGATAATATCGTTAATGACTATTCAAAAATTTTATTTCAGATAGAGCTAGTCGCGGATCAAATGGATTTACACGTCCGGGCAAGTCACAAAAATATTTATAATAAAGTGATGCGTATTAAACAGCAGGTTATGAAAATTAAACGTTATGTGATTTCTATTCGAGAAATATTAATGCGTCTTTCAGGGCGAAATATAGAGGTTATATCAGAACCTTGCCGTGTATCCTTATCCAATCTATCTAATCATACCCACATGCTGGCTCATGAGGTCGAATCAATCAGAGATATGTTAAATGGCCTACTCGATCAGATTGATAATACCTTAATACAAAAGATGAGTGAAACAATGAAAATCTTAACCGCTTTTGCAGCGATATTTCTGCCAATGACGGTAATAACAGGTATTTATGGAATGAACTTTCGATGGATGCCAGAACTTCAATGGAAATATGGCTATTTATGGGCCATGTCATTAATCTTGTTTTGTGGTATCTCGTTATTAATTCTGTTCAGGAAACGAAAATGGTTTTAATAACCGCAGTTTAATTATCGCTACCGCTAATTTTAAACCAATATTCCTTGCCCGAATTTTTCTGATCGTCGTCGTACTGCGATTTATTCGCAGTATCCAGGTTAGATGCTAAATCTAATTAATAATTACTACTTGTGGGCATAATGACGATGTCTCTAATGCATATTCGTTGCGGTAATTGATAACAAAATAAGATAATCTCGGCTAATTCTTCTGGGGCAATAAAATCCGGATTGCCCATCTGTTGGCAATACTCTTCAAAGGTAATACCCATTTTTTCGTGGATATTTGTTTTTATTAAACCGGGTGCAATATTCATGATACGTACTAAATTCTGACCTTCCGCTTTTTGTAAAGCTTCTGACATCGCGCGCACCGCGTGTTTACCGGCATCATAAATAACCGCCATTTCGTTGGCTCGTCGATCATCGATAGAACTAATATTTATAATAGTACCCGCCTTGCGAGTTGACATATCGAGAAGAACGCATTTTATTCCGTTCATGACACCTTTGACGATGACATCAAACTCATAATTACATGTTTCTATGGGCATCTCAGTGAATTTGCCAATTTCTATAAATCCAGCATTATTAATCAGGCAGTCAGTTTTACCATATTGATCTTCCGCTTTGCGGATCGCTTTTTGTAATGAGTCAAAGTCGGTAACATCGACCTGTTCATATAAAGCGTTATGACCCTGTAATTCAATCATGGGTTTGATATGACGGGAGATTAATAAAAGAGGGTTTCCCTGCTTGGCGAAAGCTATGGCTAAAGATTTTCCTATACCTTGGCTTGCACCGGTGATGACTACGAGCGGTTTTGTTTGCATAAGTATATTCATCCATTGTAGAGCTTGCTATTTTTGTTCAAAAAGAGCCTTCAGTAAATCTTTTTTTGTAACTATTCAGCACTAATTTTTGAATTTTTGCTCGAACGTTCAGTTTTGCGCTGAATTTAAAGGAAAAATGAAAATGAAAAGGCGCAGCATACATGGGTATGTGAGCAGTTTTCTTTTTATTTTTCCTTTAAATTCAGCCGAAAATGGACGTTCGCTTCTAGGGGCTGAATAGTTACCTTTTTTTTATTGAACTCGAAGAAAAATTTGAGTCACATAGGCGTGCCCATTCTGATCATAGGCTGTGCCTATGCCCGTCATGTTGAAATTACCCTCGATATTTTTTCTATGGCCGGGACTCTGTAGCCATAATGTGGCAACCGAAGTGCTGGGGAGATAGGTGAAAGCTACATTTTCAGCAAAGCCATGCGCGTGAGGAAACTGATGAAATAATTGATCCATGCGCTGTTGATAACCCCCGTGACCAAATGTTACTTGATTAGCTGCCATTCTCTGACTATGAACGGCGGCGATCTCACTGATATAGCTGTTCATCTCAAGTTTGTGTAGGCCATGAGTGCCACGATAAGTGTTGATGTCAGCTAAAATGCGGTCATTGTTGGTTTGTGGACTAGCATGGGTGACTGAAAAGAGAATCAAGCACGAAAGTATAATAATATTATTAAGCGCCGGTTTCAGTTTCATTTTAAATCCCTTTTTTTAATTGAAATTAGCTTTTTTGCTGGATTAGATTTGCGAGGCTCATAGCGTTCTCGCGCAAGGGGTTGCCCTCATCTGATAAAATGTCCTCTATTATGGTTTGAGCTGGCTCAAATTTATTAGCAAGATAGTAAGCCTGCGCACATTTGAAAAATGTAACATTACTGAAAGATGTTCGATATGATTGCTCAAATGCTTCGGCAGATTTATGGAAATTTTTTTCTCTTACGTGTTGCAATCCTTCCCGGTAGAAGCCTTTTGCGGTATCTCTTAATTGCTTTCTAAGGTCTTTTGATTCTGATTCAATTTTTATTATTTTCTCTTGGTAATCTTCTATTATTGATTTTAAACTTCCATTTTCGGCTTCTAAATTTGTGACTGATCGCATTTCGTGATCTAATCGATTTTCTAGATCCGAAATCTGCGCAGAGTACGATAGTATTGTCCTCTCATCCTTAGCTATTTTGCTGCGTGTCTTCATGGAGGCTTTTTCTAATTTTTGAGTATGAGCTTCGTTTTTTGCAACTTTAGCCATTAACCTATCTAAATTAACAATGTGGTCTTTTAGTTCCTCAATCAAATTAGTATAGGCTTCATCGCTCAAGGTTTTGGAATTTTCCATCTCATGTAATTGATGCGACAAATATTCATTAGTAGTTACTAATCTTTCTACATCAGCGGACGTAGCTCTATTTTGATCAATTAATTGTGTATTTTCATCTACTAATCTTTCTGATCTAAGTCGTTCTGCTTGATATTTATCATTCAGAGTACGGACTTGCATTTTCACAGTAGTTTCGGCAGCGGTTTTTTGAATAACTTTACTTTCTAACTCATTTATTTTACGTTTTAAAGAATGTATTTCTTCCCGTTGTAGGGATGCAGTAGAAGCGGTAAACCCATCATTATTAATTTTTCCTTTATCTAGTGTAGTAATAATTTTAATAATTTCCTGTTCAGCTTCTTGGAAATTTTTTTCCAGAGTTCCTCCAATACTAAATTCATGAGAAAATTTATTCGTTAATAAAGCGATAAATTTAATATAATGTAACTCTTGATCGTATAGGTCAGGCAGCCAGTTCACTAAATATGTATCGAAAATATTATGGAAAATATTTTGTAGCAAGGACTTGTTCTCGACATCAATTTTATCTAGCCCAAAATTACCATTGTGGGATATACGTCGTCGATGAGCCTCTTTTAAAACAGAAACACCTCGTTCCCCCGGCAAAGATTGGCAAAAGTCATCATATTCATATTGTGCTTTTACGGATCCTAGAAAACTTGCAAATGAGTAAAAACGATCTATTAAAATAAGATGATTTGAATTTTTGGCTCTATTACGAAGATATTCTGCTTTGTGAATATTAGCGAGTTGATAAAATATGCCCCTCGTTAGAACTGCATTTAAAGGATGCTGCATTAGAAACTGTTCTATTGCTTTTTTAAATACATCTTTACTTTGTTTGCTCTGGCTTATGATGGCATTGTTGTTATTTGGGTCATCAGCGTGGGAGTTAATTTGTCTGTCAACGTTATCAGTTTGGCTGCGGCCATTTGCTTCGCTAGGTAATTGCATTTTAACCTTCATAATAAGTGTTTAGTGATAATGTATAATATTCGATTATTATTAACAAAATCTTAAAATGCATTTTAACTTGAGTTATCAGTCAGCTGCTATTTCTCTGCATGTCAATATTTGCTATTATTTAATTAATAAATGAGAGGTGTAGTATGTTCGGTAATTCAGAATCTCGCGCTTTAGACCCCATTATCGCTGAAGTGGTTGATTTGTATGTTTTATACAAAGAATTTTTTCAGGCCCCATTTGAGAATCCCGCTTCTTTTTCAAGGTGGCTTCGAAAACAGCAGCAGGCTACACAAGATTTATTAGGGGGTGTTGGTTTCATTATCCGGATACGTGCTGAACTAGCTCCTGGAAGAAAATACATCCACCGCCCTGTCCCCCAATCAGACTACATTAAAGCTATAAGTAACTATGAAGACGCAATTAAAAAAGCAGTAAACCACGATGATCGAACGAAGCTGAAAAGGATTTTAGGGGCAACCCATATATTAAACGAATCTGACATGATAACCCTTCAAGAAATGACTTCTGAGAAAATAATTAAAATTCAAAAAAATTCCCCCATTACTATTGCTGAATATATTTATGTTAATTTATATCCTATAAACAGTGCGATCGCTAGCTGGTACAAAAATCAGGGGGAAAAATTAAAAAATGTTTATACTAATCGATCTTTTCTCTCCCTCAATAAGAAGAATCAAAAGCACCTTACATTGCTAATGCAAAAACTATTTGCGACTGTAGATGATTCCTTGCCCCCTCTACTTTTTAAAGAGGCTATTACTAATATTATAAAAGACCCTGATCTTTATGAAAAATTGTTAGATTTAAAATTGAGGCCTGAAATATTAGAAGGAGTTGTCGAAAAATCACCTCCTTATTCAATTCCAGAAGAATTTAGTGTTAGAGAGAAGCGAGGGGTGGTAAAAATCGAGACTGAACAGAGCATGATTTCGTATAGGGTTATGGGCATAGTTATTATGAATCTTGAGCAAGACGCATCTCAACTGCCTCCTGCCGAAAGGGAATATGGCGCTTATATTTTTGAGCAATTAAGCAATAATCTTAAAGATTTAAACCCATATGATGCTTTGTATGCTGAAAAAGTACAACAGGAATTAATCTCTACGATAGATTCTATTCAGCAATATTGTTCATCTATCTCCAATTATGTTATGCCGTCCCTATTTAGGAGTCTGATTTCCAATATTTGGGACGTTTATCCTGTCCGAACAACGCCTACTGCCGATTTAACAAAAATTATATTGAACAAGTTGGAATCTACTTTTGCGAAAAGACAAAAAAATGCTCCAGATATATTTGATTTGTGGGTACTTAAATTAATGCTGACATTGAAAACCCATGAGTTGGATACGCCTGATAATGTCAGCAATTTTAAAATTCAATTAACGAATTTAAATAAAAGTATCCCTGATAATTTGAATTTCTTTGGGGGTAAAGGTCAAGAGTTAAAACATGTGGTCCAATTTTGTCTTGAAGAAATAAATAAAATTGATTTAGAGAATAAAAATCAACCTTAATTAAGCATGCCTATTCTTTTCTGACTTGAGGTGGCCTGAATTTCCTCAGTTTCATAATACTCAGGTTGAAAAAATTGAGTACGAGTTCTAAAAATAGTAAGAGAATTATTGGGTGATAGTTTAATCTCTTTTTTCCACCATAACTTATTGCCTGCATTTTTTTGCATAATATTAGTTATTATAAGCTCACAAACGCGTGTGATCGGCCCTTTTATTCCCAAGCTTCTTCCGAAAAAATTGAAAATTGTCATCAATATTTCTCGAGGCAATAAATTTAAATTATGATTTGGTTCTGTATAACCCTTTGCTACCTCAGTCACCCCATTAATAAACTTATGTTCTTGCCATCTGTTATTTTGATTCTCTAACGTTTTAGCATCTAACTTTTTGACTGTATCGATAGTTGCGTACGTTAAGTTTAATGCTATGTTCTGGATATAAGGGTTGGATTGGAATTGTTTGCAACTTGAGTCTCCCACCGGATTGTTCTCTAGATTAATAGAAAGGAATTTACTGTCTTTACTCAATAAACTAGCTGACATATCAGAGATATTATTGTCTTCCAGATCTAGGCTAGTGGCTGAGGTTGATTGCAAAAACTTGGTAAATAATTGAGGATGACGCGCAATAAGGTTTTCCAGTTTATTGTTTTTTAATTCAATTCCTCGGATGTTTGGGTTAGTCAATGCGTTTAAAATATGGGAGGCATTTTCTTCAGAAAGATTACCTAAGTTGTTTGAGTTCAATCCCACCACTTCTGCAGTAGTGCTGTTAATTAGGCTAGCTATTTCCGCTATTCCGGCTTCTGTCACTAAATCAAAATAGCAATCACTGAAAGAAAGTCTCTTAAATGATTCAGTGGAACATTTATTATTCAAAAATTGTTTGAATTCAGGTTCGAAGCCCTGCTTGAGGTCGACAAATCTCATTTGTACGCTTCGTCCATCTTCATGTTGAAGGGTCTTAAGAATAGCAGGCTGTTGTTTTAGCTTAGGCATCTTTGGTTCCAGTAGATTAATTTTTTTATTATTTGGGAAAATCAATGCTAAAGCAACAAAAATAGAGTTACTTTTGCCCATAAAATGGGGCAGTGACCAGGCCAGCAAAACTTATCGAATGTAATAAAGCATCGTGATAGCCTACGGCCTGATAAACTCCATTTCCACAGGGAAAAAAGCTCTTTTTCAGGTCTCTAGCTAAGAAAAACTTAATAAATTAAGCGTATAATTTAAGTAACATCTTTAATTTATTAGGGTTATCGTGAAATTACAGTTAGAGAACTTGCCTTTAGAGACAGTAATAGACATATTGGCTAAACTTTCTTACACGGATATAGTGCGGGTAGGTCAAGCTAATCATGGCTTTCATGATATTTGTTTCGGTAATCTAGTTTGGCGAGATAGGTTGCAGCGTTACTATCCTGAAGAATATCGTCATCTTTCTACCGTCGAGAATTTACCGTGGGATGGATACTATCAGCGGTTTAAAGAGTGCTATGAAAAACCTTTCTATGTTTTAAATGAAAAACGTGAAACCATTCTCATCACTAAAACAGCTGATCCAAATAAATGGCAAGCAATTCAAAAACTTTACTCGCTGGTGATGGAAGGTGATTTTAAGGCCATTGACAAATTTAGGAAAAAAAGTCTCGATCTTCCCTCTGCGCTAGCGGAATCCACGATTTTAGAGATGTTATTGGATAACCGTATTCAAAATCACGAACGTAAAAGACCTTTGGATTGGGCAGCCACTGTTGAAGGCCAACCATTGTTAAACGCTGCCTTTCAAGAGGCGCTTAATAACAGTAGTCCTGAACAAGATAACGTGCTTAGATTATTACTTGAAAAACACGGCTATGCTCAACATGCTGCACTTTTTAATAAAAAACTCCTATTAGCGCTGATATTAAACCAATTAGCAGTTGTTGAATCTGATATTGATAAGCTGGTAGATCAACCTTTGACAAAAAATGGTAAGAGTGCGCTTTATATTGCAACTGAAAATGGGCATGCTGACTTAGTTATCCGGCTTCTTGCAAAAAAAGCAAATGCTAACCAGGCTCTGAATGGCAGTTCCATCTTTATTCTCGCAGTGAGGAAGGGATATCTTGGAGTTGTGCAATCACTAATCACAGCCGGGGTTAATGTTAATCAGGAAAATGATGCATGTCTAACTCCACTTTATATTGCTGCCGATAATGGACATTGTGAAATGGTTAAATTGCTCATTGATGCAGGAGCAAACGTGGAACAGGGTACTGCTGACGACGACGCAGCCCCACTTTTTGTCGCTTCACAAATGGGAAATTTATCTACGGTGAAATTGCTCATTCAAATGAGGGCAAATGTTAATCGCGCATGTAGGGTTAATGGCATGACCCCACTTTATATCGCTGCCCAAAATAGGCATTTAGAAACACTAAAATTCCTCATTGCAAGTGGAGCAAATAAAGACCTCGTTTCTGCTATAGGCGTAGCTCCACTTCATATAGCTGCACAACAGGGTTTCTATGAAGGGGTCGCTACACTGATTGCAAATGGAGCGAATGTTAATCAAACAACTTCTAAAGCAGGCACAACCCCTCTTATTTATGCTGCATTACAAGGACATCTGAAACTAGTGCAATTACTTATTGAAAATGGTGCTGATGTTGACCATATGACTACTCCTAATAAATTAACAGCACTCTCTGCAGCTAGTAAATCTCATCATCCCGAGATCGTCAGTTATTTGAAAAAAATCATACGAACAAAAAATATACTAAAAGAATTAGACATGGTTCTGAATAATCAATGTGAACCGAATCCGAAAATATTAGACCAAGCTATCGTGCTTTTTGATTGGTATGTTAAACAGCCGTTTCATAAGCATAACTTTCACTATAAAGATGTTGCGCATGCTATTGTTAATCAGCTTACAGATTGTAAGAATACAAATTCAGAATTTGATGAAACGATGCTATCTGCAATAATTAGTAATGCATTTGCTAAAGTGAATGCTGATCGCTCCACGCATTTCTTTTGGAAACAACCTGTTTCATATCGAACGCTAAGTGATGAAGGCCATTTTAAGATTATTGAAAAACTCATTTTGGAAAAAATGAGCATGGATGCTTCTGGCGAAGAAGATGGGCTTAATCCAAGCGTCCTTAATAGTAGGCCTTAGTAAGTTTGAGTCTGTTAAATTATGTGGAAAAATCGTATTCCAACAAGGGACGTAGAAAAATAATGGAGGATTGTTATCGGTGAATTAATTGTATTCAATAAACCATACTAAAGCTGCAAAAAAATATGATTGACAAAGAGTTGGCTTCTACTAAAAGAGACTTGAGAAAAATTTTAACTCTAAATTTGGAACAAGGCAAATTTAGCGGCCTAAAATTCTTTCGATCTTCTTCAGAAAAAAATGAGATCGACGCAGCGCAGGACTTCCCCGGGCTTTTGCAAAAAGTTGTTAATATTGAAAAAAGAATCTATTCCAAGATCAATTGTAATCTTTCGGCAATGGACAAAAATATACCACTAGCCAATCAAGATGCAATTTTAAAAAAAATTAGAAATCAGATTGCTATTCTCGTGGGCTTTAATAAAGTTCTTACTAAAAAAATACCTTTCTTTTACACGCCTGAAGATACTAATATGTTATCGTTTCATTCGTTGCTCAAAGTGCATTATAAAGAGTTGAGCCTTGAAAAAATTTTGCAATTAAATTTTGATGCTGATATAGAGTCAGTAACTATTTCAAACTCAATAACTAAACAGTTTTTGATGAAAATGCTTGATACGATTATGTTGAGTATATTAAAAGCAAATTTATCTAGTGAAGGACAGTATTTTTTATCTAGATTAGCTGCGAGTTTACAGCAAAACGAACATGATATTTCGTTGATGCTAAACTATAAATCAACATCAGGAAGTCTCGAGATATCCCCTGAAAATATGAATGCTTACGCAGAAGGTAATGATAATTTGGATGAGAATGAGACCCTTCAGGACCGAGTGAAGGATATTAAAAAAAATACCGGCGCTTCAAGTGCCTTGATTATTCCTGTGTGGCCAGAACATGGTTGCAGTTTAGAACAAGAGTATGGTGTTTTTTTCAAAGATTACAATCGCTTAGAGCGATCAGTAGAGAATCTAGTGGGCGGATCATTTTCATATGATGAAAACGAAAATATTTTTTACACTCCATTTCATCTGGAAATAATGCATGAATTTATACATGCTCTTCATAATAGTCGGGGCACCAATCGGGAACTTTTATCGTCCATGCATCAAGGGGAAAAGAAGGTTTGGAAAGATGCTGAGGAATATTGGACCATTAAGGGAGCAAATATTTCTGAGAATTTTTTAAATAAAATAGTTAATGCTCCGCCTCGATATGGCCACGGAGGATTTTCGGCATCAGCTATTCTTCACCCTGAAGACAACCAAGACCTCTTGATACATTCGCCCTTAAAATTATTTAATGGATAATTAAGGTTTAAAGGCCGTAGTGTTTTCGCTGACGCTATCATTATCCTCATCGCTGAGGGGATTGTGAATGACCCCGTCATCAACAAGATCTTTATGTAGATACAAGTTCTTTATTTGTGATGGCTGAATAGATGCGTTAGTGCTTGCTTGATGTATCTCATAGATGCCTATATCAATTCCTTGTGCTGTTTGGTAGGTTTGAGCCTCCTTTAACGAAGCATACCTTTTCGTTTGACCTTGATTTAAGCGCAGTACTGCGTGAGCAAAATAATTACTGTTATAAGCTTGAAGCTTAGTGCTGAGTATTAATAATTTCTCGCAAATGAAGAACACTACTACTTTTTCACTGTTTTTCATATATAACTCGTGTGGGGTTTGTGTCTGAAAATAATAATCAATATTGAACTAAACATCAATTGTATCTATTCACACTTAAAGTGATTAGTTGGCTAGGACGTTCAATTTTGGCGGAATTTAAATGATTTTTCACAAGAAAAAGCGGAGCATACATAAGTATGTGAGCAGTTTTCTTGTGAAAAATCATTTAAATTCCGCCAAAAGTGGACGGCCGCTTCTAGGGGCGAGTAGTTACATCAATTTTTATACAGCATTTCCAACTATAATTAGCTTAATTTACAGAGGGATTTGACATGAAAGAAGTGCTTGTAGGCATTACCCCCAAAAAAGCCAAAAAATTTTTAAATCTAGCTATGGGTAATCGCCATGGCCTCATCGCAGGCGCAACGGGCACCGGCAAAACGGTTACCTTGCAGAGTCTAGCAGAACGTTTTTCCAAAGCTGGCATAAGCATCTTTGCAGCAGACGTTAAAGGGGATTTGTCAGGGATCGCCTTGCCAGGTGGCAATAATCCAAAGATTGAAAAAATTTTAACTCCTATAGAAGCAAAACCTATTCCGTGGGCAGGGTGTCCAACCATTTTTTGGGATCTGTATGGGGAAAAGGGTCATCCTCTGCGAACTACGCTGACAGAAATGGGCCCATTACTGCTGGGCAGGCTTTTGAATGCCAATGTTATACAGCAGGGTATTATCGATATTGCTTTTAAAGCCGCTGATGATGAAGGGTTATTGCTGCTAGATTTGAAAGATTTCACAGCCTTACTCAATTGGATGAGTGATAATGCAGAAACATTACGTAGACAATATGGGAATGTCTCTAAAAGTTCTATCGGTGCTATTCAGAGGGGGTTATTATCGCTTTCAGAGGCTGGAGGCAATCAGTTTTTTGGCGAGCCGGCACTTCAGTTACGTGATCTTATTAAATTAGATGAATCAGGAAAAGGATACATTAATATTCTTGATGCCACCAAATTAATAAATGATCCGCGACTTTATTCGACATTTTTATTATGGTTATTATCAGAGTTATTTGAGCAATTGCCGGAGTTAGGCGAGGTTGATAAGCCCAAATTAATTTTTTTCTTTGATGAAGCACATCTTCTATTTAATTCCGCTCCTAAAATATTATTAGATAAAATTGAACAGATGGTAAGGCTCATTCGATCCAAGGGCGTAGGCGTATATTTTGTAACGCAAACTCCATTAGATGTCCCTGAAACTATTCTCGGTCAACTCGGAAATCGAATTCAACATGCGCTGCGCGCATTTACGCCTAAAGATCAAAAGGCAGTAAAAACAGCGGCGCAAACATTTAGACAAAACCCGGCTGTAGATAGTGAAAAATTAATAATGGAACTGGGTGTGGGTGAGGCTTTGGTTTCATTTTTAGATGCGGATGGAATACCTTCGATGGTGGAAGAAGTTCAAATCGTTCCTCCTCTTTCACGCATCGGCACAATTACTGCAGAGGAGCGCACAACACTCATTAAGCATTCGCCGCTTTATGGTGTTTATGATACGACGCTTGAGCGTGAATCTGCATATGAAATAATTTCCAAGAGAACTTTAGCAAGACAACAAGAACAACACATTCCTACTGAAAATAATGATAATACTGAACCAACAAAATCATCTCGTTCACCAAAACCTCGCGTTAGTACTACTCAAGTATTGATTAAAAATACCACTAAGGTATTAACGAGCCGAATTGGTCAACAAATAATGCGAGGAATATTAGGTTCAATATTTGGGGGTAAGAAATAATTACTCATTCAAGCTAAGGAGAATAATTTGAATAGTATGAATACATCCCGCTTTGAAAATAAAGTTATTTTTATCACCGGTGGTACCAGTGGCATCGGACTGGCTACAGCAATTCAATTTGCATTAGAAGGGGCGGGGACTATTATTGTTTCAGGTCGTAGAAAATCTACAAAAGTATTGCCAACCAAGTGGCACAAAAATCCCTAAATGAAAAGCGCGCGATGATCCGAGTAAATTCTGTTAGTCCAGGACCCATTGATACTCCCTTGGAATTTGCTGCGTATGGGGCGACGCAAGGAAATGAGGAGCAGTATCCAGCATATGTAAAAGCAGCCACTGTGGGAGTGCCCATGAGAAGGACAGGGCAACCCGATGAGATTGCCCATACGGTATTATTTCTGAGCGACAATAATTTGTCGAGTTATATCACGGGAACAAATATCGCTGTTGATGGAGGTCATACCGGGTCGCCTTTGCTTTGTGCTTGTGAGTAGAGAACCTCCCGTTAGCCCGTTGTACAGGATTAACTCACAGGACGATGGCTGATGGGGTACACACGCCACAACGGCTGATAGCTATCACTAAAAAGGCATTAATACGCTGTTAAGCTAGGTAAGTTAGAATTATTCAATCCACTAACCTTATCAAGCCAATAGTGAGCTTATGAACGTTATATATGTGCAAGAAGATAATTTACTTACAGTAACATTAGAGCCAGGGCCAGATGAGTCTGTGGTAATAATAGATGCTGTATTTGATATATTAGAAGAAAAAATTGATCAGAATGTCATTCTCAAGAATAAATTAATAAGAAAAGAGGGGAACATATTACGCTTAAAAATGGAATTTGATAGTACGAGTCTCTGCGTTAATGAGCTTCTTGAAATATTTAACCTATTAAAAAACCAAGGTGAAGATTTTGGTCTGGAAGAGATTCTGGTTAATGGTCAAGAAGTAGATGAGGCAATGCTCACCTATTTTAACTGTTTTTTTGAAAGATTGGTCAATATACAATTAGTCACGCCTCAAGAATTGCAGACTGTTCAAAACTTCAATAAAAAACCCACCTTTAGAATTACAGATGCGCTTCCTTCTCATGGGCAAACGTATCATGAGGAAGCGAAGAGAATAAGTGCTGTCATTATATTCCATAACCAGTTGTTATTTAACTGGATGAAGCCTGAAAAATATCTCTCAATAGTATGGAGGATAGAGTGGTTATTCCTATGTTACATGCGTTGTGTATTTAATAGTGAAAACTTGCTTACAGTCGACGATGCCATGGTTATTATTAGGCTCATAACTAATCTATTGCGATATAATGAAAATAGAAAAGTTTCATTAGAAGAACAAGTCGAATCTATAAATAATTCCAATTGTGCGAATATTATTTATGAATATTACAACTCTCTTATAACAAGTGGTGATCTTGCGCTATTTCATAAATATTTATCGGCGGATGAATTTTCAGATGCCAGGCAACTCGCATTCGCCGGTTTATATAATCAAGGATTAGATCACTTGCTACGCTGGCTTGATAATGAGTACATTAATATAGAATATAAAATAGGTGGGAATGAATATACGTTATTATTATATGCGGTTTTTCTGAACAAGTTAGAGATTGTTAATGTCCTTATAAAACGAGGTGCTAATTTATTTTCACGGACCGCCGATGGCAACTCCGTCCTTAATTTGCTTTCTGTGAACACTCAAATATACAGGAAGAATAGTAACTATTTGCAAACAGTAGAGCAGATTACAGAAATAATTTTTAATATAAATTTAACTGCGAACGAATATGTATTACTTTGCTCGGAAAATTTCGCTCAACTTAATCGATTTGCTACTGAGTATACGTGCCAAGACCTAAAAAGATATGTTATTGACGCGGAGGGCTTTATACGAGAGCTTGTCGCTAACAATGGAAAATATTCAACTATTTGCGCTTACTTTGAATTATATAAGAGTGTGAATGTAGTTTCGGGACGTAATTTGCTGCTTGAACTAGCTAGAATCCCCTCTATTGACCCAACTGTATTTTTAAAACTCCTAGAAACTTTCAGTCAAAATATCTTCAATTATGAAATAATTGTTGAAGAGTATTATACTAGTAATAACAACAATAACAATAATAGCAACAACTTGACACGCTTAGATAAATTTAACTGGCTAATAAAAAGGAGTCCGATACTTGCTTTGACTGTTATGAAAAATTACAGATTTAGTAAGCATAATAGAATTTTAAATTCGCCATTTAAGAATTTTTTAGAAATAAAAGTCATTGATGAAATGCAGCAAGATGAAATAGATAGAAACTATGCTTACACTTATCTATTGATGGATGCCGCCATAGGGGAAATAACTACCTTCTTTAACTTAATCAAGCTACCCATACAAATAATTAGACGCAATCAGTCTAGCATTGTAGTGATTAAGTTAAGTTTCAATAAGGTGGTGAAATATATAAATATGGTATCCGGATCTACTCCTTTAATTAATACGGGTGATGTTGCACTGCCAAGTGTGGTATCTCTTCGCTCGTTTCATGATTACGATAACGCAGCTAAGCTGATAAGCAATCCAGTATTAGGCTTCCTGCCCTCTTTGGCGGCAAGGCGGGTACAATCCGCTATCGATTCTGATCAAACATTGGTGGAACATAGTCGTGAAAATATTAGAACTCTGATCAAAAAATATAATTTAGAAAAAAGAAATATTCACGAAGAGATGGCAAAAAGTTTTTCTGTCACGTTAAATAAACCTGTTACCACCGACGATATTGATCAAGCTTTTAACAATATAATATATCACTTTGCAGCGTCTGATTATGATCTTCTGCACGCCACTAAAGATTATGAGGCGATTTTAAAAACTCAACGTATTTATTCACACCATTATTTGAATTCATTATTTTTAACAAATAGTGGCATGACAAGCATATTAGATGAAGAATATGGCAATAATAGATATGTATTTGCCATATTTAATACGCCAAAAAAATCTTTTCCAGAAAAATTAGGCGCCTTTTACGGGGAAACTGTTTTCACATTTTCAGCTCTAGAGTTGCGCAAGTTAGGTTATACCCTATGGGTAAAACCGAGTGATTGGTATTATTTTTCCCAAGAAAAAACTAAGGTAAAATTGTTTGGACGAACTAAAATCGTAGTGAGTCATCACTGGGATTCAAAAATGCATCAAAATTATAAGGTTGTTGAATCATTTGTTGATAATGAATTAATTCGTAGCGAAAAAATTAATATGCTTCATGAATCATTTGTAAATGAGGACATACCTTTAGGGTTGGCATTGCTACTTATTAATATGCTTCGATTTTTGGATCCACAAGCTCAGTTTGACTTAATCTCGCCTTTTCTTCCAAATTATTTTGATCATATTACCTTGCCTCAGGATAAATCGGTTGATCCACATCAATATAAAGTCGAACAACAGGAAGCGTGTGCAGCCTCAATGCATGAGTTTTTTCCTGCATGTGAGGGCTCCATTGCTAATAGCTTAGGCTTGACTGCAGAGACGGTTACTAATATTCAATATTTACGAAAACCTGAAACAAGCCTACCGTCTATAGAACATTATCAGAAAATAAATTCCATCTATCTCGCTATCGATAAGGGGTTAAATAACGATGAGATTGAAGATCTAATTTTAACGCATAAAGAGTACCTCAATATACCTCATGCAATTTGTGGTACCACATTATTAGTTAAAGCGATGCTAGACAAAAATTATGAGATTATGCAGTTTTTACTTTTAAATGGGGCTAACCCTAATCAAGTTTCTAAGATGTCGTCTACCTCTAGTCAATTCACGCCAACCATCATCGCGGTTTTGCTTAATAATTCAGATGCAATCAAAGTTTTATTAGATGCAAATGCTGATTTCAATCAGGTCATTTATTTAGACCACAATGGTCTTGCCTCCTTTGAGAAAAAAGATGAATGGGATGTGCCACTGTCGCCGGCGTATGTACGCACACTTTTTAATCCTAATTTTAAGGGATTTCATGGACATCAGCTACAATTGCCTCTCAAGCGGTTGCTAGTTTTTTTACCTATTGCCAGCCATAATAATGAACAGCAACTATTGATTGGGCGCAAAGGCTATAAGAGAGGCGACGATTTAGTGGCGCACGGTGACTGGCTTTTGCCGGCGGTGTTAGTGGATGAGTATGATCTTGATTTATGCAAAGATAGCCTCTCATACCTGGTAAATTCAGATTTAAAATCGATTAACACACATAATTTCAAATTGATTTCCAATTTTCAGGTGAGGTGTTTGGATGCTAGTTATTCAATTTATATTGTCAGAGTAGATTTAACTTCCGAATACAATGATATTCCACGAAGTAGTGACCATTTGGCAGAGCTTTGTTGGTGTTTATCGGGTGATATTGATAATGGGCAAGTGAATGGTTTGCCTATTCACTATTCAAATCTATTGGCTATTCGATCGTTGAGACAATTTCCTGCAGATAATTATGCAGCAGAATTCCAGAAAAGTCTCAATGCTCCTTATCTGTTGCATCAAGCCATTATCAATGGTGATGTGCACCAGCTGGAGACATTGCTTCAGCGGGGAGTGAGCCCGAATGTTAAAATTGGGATGCTACATCCTGTGACTTATGAATGGTTTGAAGGTTGCACACCGCTCATGACCGTAGCATTATATGCTGATCCAAAAATCTATGCGGAGATTATCAGAATTTTAATTAAAGCAGGCGCAGATATCTCTATTGCAGACAAGAAACATCAATTGATTAGTGACTATGGTTCGCCGCTCTTTGTACTGACTCTAGGGGAAACCTTTCGGCAAAATAATCGAAAACTCGACACACTATTTACTGCTCCTCCCTTAGTTAAGAGAGATGCGAAACGCCCCCTTAACGATATAGAAGAAGATTTTCAATCATTGAATCTATTAAAAATTCCGCGTCCCTAAATGAGCCTCAATTCCGGCTCTTTCCTAAAGTATAGTCATTATTATCTCACCAATTCGACATCTTTTTCTCAATCAATTCTATAATTGAATTATGGAAAAATATTTGCTTTTGATAGGACTAATAGTCTGTAGTAGCTCACTTGCCAATCATCGTCATTGTGGAGTCCCTCATTGCGGGTATGGTACACCACATTCTTATAATACCTGCTATAGAGGCGACGGCTGCCCACCAAAATGGGTCACGAAAATTACGAGCTACTACGCCACTTATTGGGACCCTTATAGCAATCGGATTATCCGCCCCTTAGTGGTGGTGGAGCCTGCGGAGTATTTAGATATTCATTAATGCTCACCAATAGTTTCCTTTACCTCTTAGCCGTCGTACCGAGAGCGGTATCCAGTTAGATGGTGATGTCAGGATCAAGTCGTGGGAGCGACTGATGCTATTACGCGGAGGAAAATGCAGGTATTGCCACAACTGATGCTGGTGGGGGGACACCGGTCTTCTAGTCACCGTAACTAACTGCAAGTATACTATTTTGTTAGGGCGTCATCACTTGGCGAGTGTTACAAGAAGCGTGCAAAACAATTTTCTTGGCGAGGGTGTTATTATCAAATCAACAGATGCTGAGCAATCACAAGTGATATTGGTGGATAATAATGACTGCCCAATTGGAATTGCCGATAAATTAACGGCGCATCAACAAGGCTTGTTGCACCGTGCATTTTCAATATTTATTTTTCGCGAAACCAATAATAAATTTGAACTCTTGCTTCAGCAACGTTCTGACAATAAATATCATTGTGCTGGTTTATGGACTAATACCTGCTGTAGTCATCCTCAGCCAGGAGAGGATATTACGGAGTCTGCGTATAACAGATTAAAATTTGAAATGGGGTTGGAATGCCCCCTTCACGAAGTCGGTGTACTTACGTATAGAGCAGAAGTAGGCAATGGATTGATAGAACATGAAATTGATCATATTTTTATTGGAAAATATCTAGATAATATGATTTATTTTAATCATGATGAGGTGCAAGATTACCAGTGGATTTCATTGGCGAAACTTGAAGATGATATACAAGAAAATTTAAACAAATACACGCCCTGGCTGAAAGAAACCCTACAAATTATTGTTGAGAAGAACATTTTAGATGACTATTTTCGAGATTCTTGCAATTAATTCTATGAAGCTTAGCTAAAAATTCAGCGCTAATTTAGAACCTGGCTGAAAACGTTTTAGCTAGCCGAACAGTTAAGATGCTCTTTTATATTCATTTTTCAGGATATCATATCCCTGCTTTGTTTGAGATTCCATTCGATATTTTTTTTTGTGCAGAGAAACAAAGTTAATAATAATTTTGCTGAATTGATCATCACCCAAGGTTTCACTTAGCAATTTTAAGTTCATCAATAGTCGCTTGCGATGATTTTGGTACAACATCGCATAATATTCGATGGCATTACAACATTGGGTAATAGAATCGATCAGCGGTTTTCTATTGCTTAACCTATCAAGACAAATATTATATTCGCCCAATTTGAGAGCGTCTCGGATATTTGTCATCATACTTGATAATTTTGGATGAGTTGATGTCGCTTCTAAAAATTCAAAAATTGATTGGCTCGATTGATTTTTAGCGAAGTCATAGAGTTTCATTTTGAATAGCTCTCTTCGCGCTATTTTCATCGTTAAAAGCTGGATACCAACATCATGCAAAAGTCGGGTTAGGAGTGCGGCATCACCTAACGAGCGAAGTAATAGATTGTTTTCGATCACGTAACAGAAGTTTTTATGGGGAAAAATTTCTTCCAATGCACCAATACAGTAAGCAAGAGTAGGAATGGTTCCTATTGAATTTAATCCCCATTCGCATAATTTAATATGGCTCGCATTTTTTGATCTTACGACTATGTTATTTGATGACGCATATTTGTCGAGAAAACTTTTTTTAAGTATCTCATGCATGGGGTTATCTTTTAGAGAATCAATAAGCGCTAAACAAGTGGTGACAGTTAAAATAAAAATCTCAAAGAAATAATGATCCAACTCTGCGTGGAGAATGCGAGGATGTTGTCTCAGGTAATCACGTGTAAATACTTCTACTTGTTGAGGCGCTAATGTGTTGTGGCTTACAGAAATTTGTCTTATAAGTGACAGAAATGGACCAAATAGATTGCTGATATCTTCCGTAGAGCCTTGAATTTTTTTTATCATGACATTATTGAATTCGATGAGAACTCTTTTTTGATCAAGATAATTTTGGGCGTCATTTTTTTTACTGGGCCCCAATCCAACAGCTAAATTGTCAGCTAAAGTTTGATAACCTAAATAAGCATTCAATAAGCAGATATGGTGCGTAATGTTAGCGAGATTTTCTTCTCCGATAACGTCCTTAAATAATTTCAATTCCCACTCTATAGATCTTGTTACCCCCAATATTCGTAAATAGTTTTCTTGGTGTGTGTTATTATTTAATGTCCATAACATAAAATGCTTGGTAGGGGTGCTTGTTAAATTGACCTCAATCACTCCGTTCAAGTGTTCAACCATAAGCTGTGTTAATAGGTTGTAATAAGCGGGTTTGATCGTCATTTATCTAATTTGCCCATGCGTTAATACTCATAAATTATAGAACATTACCTAGCTTGTGACGGACCGACTCAACGAACTGCTATTGGAGGCAACAATTTATAGCTAGTTTATGGAGTGGTATACTCGAGGATACCGTAGGACAAATATTTGCGCTAAACTCTTAATAACCACGAAGATGTGAGCTGTCCCTGTCTAAAAATTTATTATTGTGAGGCGCAATGTATTTTCTCTTTGATTTTGATGGAACCCTGGTTGATAGTTTTGATTGTGTCATTGGTAAATTCAATTTATTGGCCAAAGAATTCAGCTTTAAGACGGTCAGCGATGAGGAGTTATCTACGCTTAGAGATATGAGTTCAAGACAGCTAATTAGTCATCTTCAAATTCCCCTGTTCAAGATTCCCAGCATAATCTTTAAGGCGCGAGAACTATTGCATGATGATATGCCCAACTTGCTGCCCTTTGACAATCTGCGGGAGGTGCTCATACAGCTCAAGGAGCGTCAGATCTTTTTAAATATCTTAACGTCTAATTCTAAACAAAATGTTTCTCAGTGGCTTGAATATAATAATATGGCGCATCTTTTTGGGGTTATTCATAGTCAATCAGGCTTCTTTGGGAAAAAATATTCTATTAATAATTTTCTTAAACGTTACCAGATTGAAAAACAGCAACTATTTTATGTGGGCGATGAAACTCGGGATATTGAAGCTGCAAAAAAAACCGGGATTGCTTCAATTGCAGTTACCTGGGGTTTTAACTCGGAAAAAATTCTTGCTCAATATGAGCCAGATTACATGGTGCATAAGCCCGAAGATTTATTGACACTCGCATCAGCCCTGAAGAACTAATTTCGTAATTATTTAGCACTATTGAACGTGGCAAACCAATTGCTAATTTCTCGGGCTATAAGCCCGGGTTAATTCTCCCTTCCCTGTATTCGTCATTTTCTTTAAATTATTCTTGATTGAAATATCGACAATACTTCCTGCAATAATATTAGCGATTGCTTTACGATCATGTATTAAGGGATTAACAGGTGCAGGAGAAGGATGCGTACGACTGGTAAGAATCACTAACCATGTTTCTGTATTAGGATCGATCCACAATGAAGTTCCTGTCCACCCTGTATGGCCGTATGAATTAATAGGAAAAAGTATGCCACGATTAGAGTAACGCGTGTCAATATCCCAACCTAAGCCATGAATGTCGGCCATATTTGCTGGCGTTTGAGGGGTAATCATTTTCAATATGGTGAGGGGGCCTAATAAATATTTTGAGTTTGATTTATCGCCGCTACTGAGTCGGCCACCATTAACTAGACACTGTGCAAATCTTCCTAAATCTGCCGCATCCGAAAATAAGCCTGCCATGCCAGATACACCTCCCATGAAGTACACCGTGTCATCATGCACTTGTCCCCAGCGCAGCTTGCCACTAATCATTTGGGTAGGTGCAATTTCATTTTTATATTGAGCGGGAGGCCGATAAAAGCTGCGGTCCATATCGAGAGGTTGGAAAATATGTTTAGTTGCGTAATCATTTAGAGGTTCGTGACTAATTATTTCTACCAAGTGACCTAGCGCAATAAAATTTATATCACTATAGATAAATACAGTGCCGGGAGGATGCGTTAGATGTTGTTGTTCTACCCTTGAATACACATCATTTTCACCGAATTCGGAAATTTTGCCTTGGATATTTTCGGTAAAAGTGAGATCAGGGGCCAAGCCAGAGGTATGCGTTAGTAACTCTCGTGTTGTTATGCCTTGTTTGCCATTATGAGAAAATGCAGGCCAGTAACATCCAACGGGTAGGTCAATATCTAGCTTACCCTGTTCAACCAGTTGCATTATTGCAGTTGTTGTGACGACAGGTTTGGTCAACGATGCTACATCAAAAATGGTTCTAAACGTCATTGGTTCTACTGTCGGAATAATACTACGGTTGCCAAATACCCCTCGATAAATAATATGGCCGCGGTGGGATGCTAAAATTACAGCGCCGGGATAAAGGCCTTGATCAATGGATTTTTCCACAATGGGTGCAATTTTTTCTAATAACTTGCTACGCACTCCTGAAATATCTGAGATAAAAATTTTATGCGTGCCGGGTGGAAAATGACGTGGCGCATTATCTGCTATCGCCTGCCAACTCATTGATAGAAATAAACCTAGAATGACATAACGTAATTTTTTTGATGGCCTGTGTGACGCGACTTGTGCGCAAGATCCTTCTAACGAGCTTTTGTTTAGAGCACAAAATAATTTCATGAAGATACCTATAATTAACCGTCCGCTTCTAGGGGCAAGTAGTTACGAATAAAGTAGCTATTCAAAGTCAGGATACAATAAATATTTTTTGCGTATTTTTTTAAATGACTTTAAAGGAGCTGCCCAGCTTTTTCTAATGGTTGCTTCGCTGAGGCCCGCTTTAATTTGCTTCTCCAGTATATCTGTTCCTGCGGAGCAGCAAAATCCTTGAAAAAAATGTGCATGATCGGGATAGAGACGATAGGCTTCGATCAAGTATTTTATTTGAAGTTTGTTATCAATTTTTTTCAGCGTCGTTCTTGCATCGGCTCTCAAGTCAAATCCATGACAAAGTTTATTTTTATAGCGAGGGCTGGTACCACATACGGTGGTCGCCGGAATAAAGGTGAAATGGGTGGGCAGCCAAGGGTGGCCGAATACTTGAAAAGGGATATCAGTTCCTCGTCCAACACTCATGGCGGTAGCCTCCATCAAACCGATGGAGGGATACCAATAAATAGCCTGGATAGTTGCTAAGTTAGGAGAAGGTTTAACAGGAGGGACATACAAAGACTTATGCGTATAGTTTCGACAGGGAATGACCAGCAAATTTAACGGCTTAGATTCAGGGCTTAGCGAGAGCCATTGTTCTCCTGCTAGCATTTTTGCATATTCGCCCATCGTCATCCCATAAACAATCGGGATGGGCTGCATGCCAGTAAAGGACTTATGCTTAAGCTCGAGCACAGGGCCATCCACATAAAATCCATTAGGGTTAGGCCTATCAAGAACAATCAGTTTTTTATTATTTTTCGCAGCGGCTTCCATAAATTTTTGCAGCGAAGAAATATAGGTGTAAAACCGCACGCCTACATCTTGGATGTCGAATAATAAAATATCTACATCTTCAAGATCTTCAGCAGAAGGCTTTAGTTTTTTACCATAGAGAGAAATAATGGGCAGCCCTGTTTTAAGATCAACACAGTTACTGACTTTATTATCTTCATCCCCACGAAAACCATGTTCAGGCGCAAAAATTTTAACCACCTGAACATGGTGTTTCAGTAGCACGTCTACTAAGTGTTGACCATTAACCACAGAGGTATGATTGGCAAAAACACCCACCGTCTTGCCTTCAAGTAAGGGTAAATACTGATGAATATTTTCAGCCCCAGGTTGAATGGGCAGTGCTGCCCATATCTCCCAGGGTAAAAACAAGAGCCAAAAAACCAATAAATACTTTCTCAGTGTGCGCTCCCTATTAATTATCAAATTTTCCAGTAGGATACACATTGCGAGGATTCCAAAACATATAACCACTCGCACCTACATCATTGGTTGCTTTGATTTGCAAGCGCATTCTAGCTTCCCCAAAGTCGCCACCATGAAAGGCATAATCACGAAAAGCTTGTAACCAGGGACGGAAGCGTAGGGGTGACACTTTGACGCGCTCTATCCCACGTTTGAGTGTTAAATTAATTATTTCATAAGAATGTTGCACAGGATTACGGTAGTTTGGAATACCGAGATGGAAACCGGAAGGGTAGAGCATGGGTGAAACGACGTCTACTGCGTGCACAGCTCTGTCGATCTGTTGACCAATCCCCGTATCATCTGTATTCCATATTACATATCCAAAAATATCTGCGGCCACCATAACGTTATAAGGAGTAAGTGCTTTATGCGCAGCTTCTAAAAAGCCGGTAATGGTTCGGGTACGAGAGTCAACATTCGAAGGTTCAGAGAACATAATTCCCTTGGTATCAGGATAACGGACATAATCGAATTGAACCTCATCGAAACCTAACTTTGCTGCTGCCTTCGCAATTTCAATGTTGTAGTTCCACACTTCTTTTCTAAAAGGATCTACCCAGCGTAATTTTTCTCTATCACGAAACACACTGCCATTTTTTTTCACGGCCCATTCAGGATGAGCAGCCGCAAGCATGTCATCTTTAAATACCACTACTCGCGCTATCAGGTATAAACCTTGTCCTTTTAGATCGGCCATTAATGCAGGCATATCCTTAATAAGGATGGTATTTTGAGCACCGACTTTATCGGCCATGGGAAGATCGACTTTAAAGGGGATATAACCTCTATCTCCTTTTACGTCGATCACAAGAGCATTCATGTTATTGCGTTTAATCGTTTGGATGGCTGCATTCCGGATTTTATCACTTGCAGTGCCATACACCGTGAGATAGAGCGCTTTCACCTTGAAAGGCGTGAGTGCAATATCTCCCTTGGTATCTTTTAATTTTGACGTTTCAAAATCCAAGCGTTTATATCCCGCTGCACGAAGCTTTATTACGTCGCTTGTGCCTTTAATTTCAAACGTTCCATCCGCTGGCGTGGTCACAACTTCATCACCTATTGTGACTAAAGCCTGTTCAATCGGCTTTTTTGTTTGGGCATCAATGACGCGGCCGCTATAGCCCTGTTGAGAGGACTCTTTTGGAGACGTCTCCTTTGACGATGCTTCCTTGGTTGCCTCTGGGTTGTTAGCGTTAGCTTGTTGTGGATTATGGGGCATGTTCTTGCTGTAGATCTTAGTAAGAAACAGACTGCCGCCCAAAACTAAGACAGCAATTACAATGATTAACGGTAAACGATATTTTTTCATGAGTAGATCTCCTTTATCAGGCATTATTGCGCCTTTCCAGTGGCACCGGTCATAATAGACTCAAAACCTTTCATACCTGGTCCATTGACAATCATATAACGGGGTTGAGATAACATTTTTTCCGATTTTTGCGCCGGCTTGGCGTCGATACTAAAGGCAATGACATAACCTGCTTTTTCCGCTTGATTTTCTAAATCTTCATCATAGATTCCGAAAGGCCAGGCCAATTCATCTACTTGAATATTTAATTTTTTATCAAGTACATCCTTCGATTTCTTTAGCTGAGTATCCACCAACTTTTGATATTCCTCACCACTCAGTTTTTTCTTGTCCTTTTTAAAATTAGGATGCCAGTAAGTGTGCGATTGTATATCAAACAAACCGGTTTGTTTAAGTTTTTCCAATTCATTCCAAGTCATTGCATAGGAAGCATTGGAGATGGCCGAGGGATAGATAAAAAGAGTGACGGGGATTTTATATTTTTGCACTAAGGGTTGCATGTTCAAAAATACCGATTTGTGGCCATCATCGGCAGTAATAACAACCGATTTGGCTGGAGGTGCTGCGCCCCCTTTCAAATAAGTTACCAATGTTTTCAGGGGAATCACGGTATAACCATTATCTTTCAACCACTTTAGCTGAGCGGCGAACTCCTCTGTTTTAATTGTCATACCATCCGCTACGGTGGATCCAAAACGGTGATATACCAAGACCGGGACTCTAACTTGCTCCTCCGCTTGTACTATGCTTGAGAAACAAAGAGCCAACAAAAGAATTTTTGTTAACAACCTAACCATATAATACATTCCTATCATCCTTGATTTGTTTTGAACAAAGAGCCATGTTTCCTTTCATCGCTCACCTGCCACACAAAAATGTCTAGAAAGACAATCCATTTATTCTAGGATAAATTTTATTATTTATCTCTAACTTATGAGATTTTTCTTTTAAGCCGCACTCTGGGACGATGGGGTGAGGAAAGTAGCTCAATATAATTCCGCTGCCCATTGTTTTCAATAAATTGTAATGCTAATTTAGCCGCAACGATAATAGGGTGAAATTATGACGAAGAAATTACATGTCGGAATTCTGTTTGGGGGCAAATCTACTGAACACGAAATTTCCTTACTCTCGGCACAAAGCATTGTAAAGGCGATAGATAAGTCTAAGTATGATGTTTCTCTTATTGGAATAGATAAGCTAGGCCAATGGTACTTCTGCTCGGATGAAGCCTGTGTCACTATACAGTCTAATAAAGCCAACTCTCTGGCCTTGTTGCCAGGGCGTGAGGCGGAATCGTTTAAAATAGCAGAACTTTCGCATACCAGCCCTTCTCTGCCCACCAAGCTCGACGTTATCTTTCCAGTATTACATGGTATGTACGGCGAAGATGGTTCAATACAAGGCCTCCTTAAATTAGTGAATATCCCCTTTGTGGGTGCAGGCGTACTTGATTCTGCCATTGGTATGGATAAAGACGTCATGAAAAGATTATTACGCGATGCTGATATTCCCATTTCAAAATTTTTAGTATTCCAGCGCTATGAACAAGAAAAAATTAATTATCACCGCCTGGTCGAACAAGTTGGGCTGCCTTTTTTTGTTAAGCCCGCCAACACGGGCTCTTCTGTGGGCATCACCAAGGTTAAAAGTGAATCAGAGTGCGCCGCTGCTATAGCAGAGGCCTTTCGCTATGACCATAAAATACTTATTGAAGAATTTATTTTGGGGAGAGAAATTGAATGCGCCGTGCTGGGTAACCATGATCCTATTGCGTCTACAGTGGGTGAAATCATTCCGCACCATGAATTTTACTCTTACGAGGCAAAATATTTAGATGATAATGGCGCCACATTAAAAATTCCAGCCGATGTCTCTGGTGCAATCAGTGCACGGTTTCAGGAAATGGCTATCAATGTTTTTCGTACATTATGTTGCCATGGGATGGCGAGGGTGGATTTCTTTCTCAGGGAAGATGGAGAAATTTTTGTAAATGAAATTAATACTCTGCCTGGTTTCACTGCTATTAGTATGTATCCCAGGCTATGGGAAGCTTCTGGTTTGGATTACACGTCTCTGATTGATCGGCTATTACAATTAGCATTGGAGCATTTCGGGGAACAAAATCAGCTCAACACCCACTTCTTGATTGCAAAGTAACTATTCAGCCAATACGACGTTGGCATCGAGAGGCTGAACAGTTACATTACACATTATACATTGGAGAGTTTAGGGAGGTTGCTCCTCCCTACGCTTAACCGCCTGGTTTGAATGGCGTGTTTAGAGGATCTTTTGTGTATGCTGCGGGATCCGCCATTCTTTCCCGAACTACTGACCATGCGCTGCCATCATGACTTAAATGATTCAAAGGGCAAGCATTATGCAGTTTTTTTCGTTCTTCTACAGGCATCTTAAAAAAAAGTGCACGGTTTTCTCTTTCTTGCCGGAGCCCGCCACCCACTAATGCTACATTCACGCCTACAGCACCTACGCCTTTTACAAATTTAGCAAACATACGCACCTACCTATAATTTAAATTTTAACCTAGTAATGTCCATTATAGGCAATAGGTGTTAAGGAAATATTAAAATATAGCAAAAAATATGGGTAACCACTTTGTGCTGGACAAAAAATTGGTTCTACTTACCATCGTCCCGGGACCCATCCCTCTCACGTCGTCCCGTAAACAGACCCCTTCACATCATCCCGCGACCCACTCTCTACGTCGTCCCGCGACCCATCCCTCCACGGCGTCCTTGGACCTATCCTCCACGTCGTCCCGCGACCCATCCCTCCACGGCGTCCTTGGACCTATCCTCCACGTCGTCCCGCGATTTATTCGCGGGATCCAAATCCGATGCTGGATCC
>JACCWJ010000032.1 GCA_013697705.1 Gammaproteobacteria bacterium
AGTAATGCAATTTCAAATTTTGCTACTGCCGACCACTTCTTGTTCTTTGCCATTTTTACCTCCGGTTAGAGGGTATTATCTCTCAAAATTTATTTCTTTGCTGGTCTAAAATGTGGGGGTCATTATACTCCATTCTTATTTGTAACAGCCACTTCACCGCTATCAGCCGTGACTATTGCAAAGGGACCTAGTTTAACTACCTTTTGATTAACTTGTACGCGTTGAGTAAAATTATGAAAGGGAGACAATAATATATACCGACCAGGAGGTAAAAGAATATATTCGCCTGTATTGGAATTTTGACTTAGCCCTAGTTCACCAGGATAAATAGTAACCGTTTTTTTCCAAAGTCTTGCCCATCCTATAACTGGTACAAGTAAATGTAGACCTATTGCGCACACTCGTAAAAATTTTTTGAAGGGGCTTCTTTTTTCTCCTTGAACCTTCTCTTTTAATAGATCATCATCTATATTTGCACCCTCATTAAGCTTTAGTTTAGCAGGCATTATTTTCCCCTATTAGTTTTTGAGATTAATAAAATTAATGCGGATTATGCTGGTGAGCCATAATATTTAAAACCAGACACACATGCGAAAAAGCGATATAAAGCTTTTTGCCGAGTTGCGTTTTTTTCGTTAGATGCTGTTAGCAGTTCATCACGATACAATTATTTAAACGATGCGTCAAATATATTTTTGTTTTACACGTCAACCCGCCAATTATTATGCGAAAAAAAATGTAATAATAATTTTTTTTGAGAAGCGTATAGTAGTGACGCAACATACTTTTAGCGATATTAATGATAATTAACACGTGTAATTTAGAAAAAGCTGATAATGAAGGGAATGCCACACAGACCGTTACGACACATAATAATAATCCAGAATAAATTCAACTTTGTTTATAGGCTATGTTGCATTAAACGAATCACGCGGAATATGAAGGAGGGATCACATTAAATGATTCGTTTTATCGGAATAAGTATAACGGATAATTTAAGATGTGATCGTTGTGCGAATTTTTTAGCTCCGAAAAAATAGCATTTACTTTGAGAAAGGATTTTTTAATAATGTTTTCGACCGGTTGGAATGCGATCGCTGTTTTGATTTTATTACTGCCAGTTATCTCATTTCGCTTGCCTATTATCGATCATAATAAACATTAGCTGATTTTTATTATAAAGATATCGCATTTTTTTAATGCTAGCTTAATATTTTAAAAATTGCTTTATTTGTGATAATTGATAATACTCTAAGACTACCTGAATTTTTTATAAAAAAACCACCTTCTGCGTAATTTTTCCAACAAAAAAATTGAGATGTATCTATGGGTTTTAATCAGATAGAATCAATGTTGAAGACCGCAATAATTGATGAAGATAATATGCTTGCAGAATTATTAATCTCCACAACTAGTCCAAACTTTCCAAAGAAGATAAAAAACAAAATTGATATTAATGGGGCTGACCATGAAGGCGACACATTTCTTCATCATGCAGCTCGAAATAACAATCTTGAAATCACTCTGTTACTTTTAAAACTACCGCATATTAACGTGGATACCAAAAATTTAAGAGGAGAAACTCCATTATATTGTTCCATCTCTAAAAGAAGTTTAGCAATCGCTAAATTAATACAAGCAAAGGGAGCTAATGTATTTACGCATAATGAGGGTAAAAATCTTTTACATCTGGGCATTGAAAACAATGACCCGAAGACAGTTGAATGGTTATTGGTACAAGGAATTAATCCTGATGCTTCCACTATAAATGCAGGGAGGACCACTTTAGATTTAGCGATGGCAAATACAAGCAATGGACATGACCTGTACATAATGCCCTCTTTGCCACTCACTTGGCACAAATATGAGGATAGTTATATTCTAGTGAACCACGATCTTAATTATATTAACGCGAGTGGAATAGCTGAAACAATAATACTGGATGACTTTGAAAAGTTTTCCCTGTTGCTCGACGAGCTTAATAAAGATAAGTCTAGCAAAATACATTTATCGAATGAACAACTTAGTCAATTAATTACATCAAATGGCGGGCACGCTCCAAACCATGAAATAATCGAACTTCTTTCATTATTTGGAGGCTTGTCAGGAAAAGTATTGCCAAAAGAGTTATTTGCGATGAATCTTAATTTAGACTATCAATTTCTTATAGGTTCATTCCACAAAATTCAGCCTGAAAATGGAGAAGAATTATCAATAGTCTCTGAAGCAGACAAAAATTGTGCGGTTGCAATTACTAATTTATCCCAATTCCAAACCGCCAAAGAATTACTGCACCGAGTTAGATCGCGCAATTTCCAAGATACAAATAAAACATATGTGACTTATAAAATATTATTAAGTTCATTAACACTCAATTGGTCTTACTGGTCAAAACTGCCTCAAGAAATTACTCAATTATTATTTAGTCTATATCATAAATTAAAATCTCTTAGTGATGACTTAGAGCAACCTAATGATTACAAATCTATTGAGAGTTTATTGGATAGCATTGAAAAAAGACTTCACCAGTTTGGCTATAAGCCTGCTGACCTTTATACTCTAGCCACAGCAATATTAGCCACCAAAACAGATGAAGCCGCAAAAATCCAATCTGAAAAATCGTTAGAAATATTTTTAGATATATTGAAATTGCATCAACCTGCGCATTTACAAGACTTGATTATTGGTCGGATTAGAACAACTAGAAATAATCCCGGATGGAGGCAAGTTAGACAAAATATGACAGTCACTCTTTCAGAAGAGTTTATTTCAAAGATCGGAGATTTAGCAACTAATAAACCCGTTAATGCCACCGATATTACTTTTTGTATTTATTATCTCCAAAAATCGGTTGATAGCATTGATTCCTTTAACGATGAGCTGTCTAAAACCCTATGGCCAAGGGTTGAAGTAATTGATGCTACTACATACCTCTTATTGCTGGTGATAACTGCACTTGGAATTTACGGTACAGCAATAACCATGAAAGATTCTAACTCTAAAAAACATTCAGATCTGCGTGTAGTGGAAAGTATCTTTAGCTTACTTACAGCAATATTTGGCGGAATGTATATACTGATGAGATCAACTTTTTTTGTTTGTCAAATTTATGCACCCCCTAGCCCTAATCCCACTCCTCATAATCCAGCCTCAAAATCAAATCCAGTGGCCCTCATATTCTACCGTGTTTATACATTACTCAATATTGCATACATGTACTCTAAACATAAGGAAACATTTGAGAATTTAGTGACTTTAATCGAAGACATTATTTGGCAAATGGACAGGGACAATCCTCACGCGAAAAGTATTTTTGATATATTGTCAAAATTAGATAATCCTAATCTAAAAATTAAAGAACTCATAAAATTACTAACGGATTTACGTCAAGAATTTTTGGACATGATTGCCAGGCTAAATGAGATCATATCAAATCCATCTGATGATTTACCTAAAGCTAATAAGATTGCTAACTTAAGCACGCACAGTCATCGAAAAGTTACCTTTTTTCCACTTAATACAGAGTGTTTGAATAATAAATCTGATAAAAATCACACGGAACTTGTAGAGCGTTTCTCGAAAAAAGTCATTCTAGAGATTACTGAAGAAACAGAAAATGAAATCGTTGCAACTAAGGATAATGATTCTGATCATGAAGACGATCCAGCAAATATTCTTGTTATTAGAGATGATTACGCTAGCGCTGATGATGAAAATGAAGAGAATGATGAAATACCCTTGCTTTCAAGATTTAGATAGCCCAGAAATGGCTCAACTAATTATCACAAGCCTAGTCGCGGGAGTGAGGGCTCAAGAAAGATACTAGTCAATATATAAAGCAATTATAGCAGCGGCAATAAGTCCGATGGGCACAATAAAAAGTGCTACTTGATAATCAAATACAGAATAAATTTCGATGCCGGACAATGTTTTCGAGTGATTCATCAAGTGTAGAATGCCACCTACTAAAGGCTGCATTAAGGGGGCCGTGATGACTGATAAGGTATTAGTAAAACCGATGCTGGTACTCACCGCTTCCGGTGGAGCTAATTCTTTTGCAATTGCAAAATTGATTACATAACTGCTACACACTAGGCCCAAGAAAAACATAACGACACAAATGACAGGGATAGATAAAGAAGTAGCCAATAATATAATAGTCATTAATATTGATGCCACCAAGGCGCATCCCGCCATTAAATAATTTCTATTACGTATACGATTACAGAAAATTCCGATGATAGGACAACCCACCGCGAGCCCTAAGAAGACAAAAGAACCCATAATAGTCGCCATAGTAATGGTTGTATGATGTACCTTAACTAAGAAAGGAATTCCCCACAATGCTACGAAGACCGTTACGACACTGAATAATAATCCAGAATAAATACCATTTAACCAGGCTTTTTTGGACTTTAATAATTGCAGGGTATGATACAAAAAATGCGTATCAGTTTGAATGGCAGGTCTTTGTGTCGAGGATTTTTCAGGCTTGTCACGAATAATTAACCACGACGCTATTCCTATCAATATAGCAATCAATGCAGAAACCATCATACATTTTCGCCACCCATAGTTGGTTAATAGGGATGCCAAAAAAATGTTGCCTACTAGCGTTCCGATGGTGCCAATGGTTTCTGCGATGCCTACCATTAACGCAAATTTTTCCACCGCAAACCATTGACTGATTAAATAGAGAGAACCCACAAATGCAAATGAAGAGCCCGCGCCCATGAATAATCGACCCAACTCAGCCATTAATATATATTTAGCACTCGCAAACAGAAAACAGCCCACCGCACAAATTATTGCGCCACCCGTTAACAATTTTCGCGGGCCAAAACGATCGACAAAAATACCAGCAGGGGTTTGTAACGCCACATACACATAATAATAGGTGCTGGATAATATCCCCGCACCCAACGCATTAATCGCAAAAGATTTCATTAAATCTTCTACTATTACGCCACTACTTAACTGTAAAAAAAATTGAAATAACACGAAGACTGCAGAAGTGGCCCATATTAACCAGGGAGTTATTGAAGAAGATTTTTTTAGAGTTGAACTTAGGGTATCAATTTTTTGCATCAGTAACTTCTCGTAGCGGTGTTTGTATTTGTTTATTTGTAACGATTCTCTCGTTTTTATTACTGCAACCAATTTCGGGCATTTACAAACAATTGCAACCAAGGCGAATTTTCTGTTTGCCATTCACTGGGGCGCCACGAGAACTGGACATTGCGAAAAATGCGTTCAGCATGGGGCATCATGATCGTGAATCGTCCATCTGCATTCGTTAATGCTGTAATGCCCATCGCACTGCCATTAGGATTCGATGGATAAGCTTCGGTGACCTGGCCCTTATTATCAACATACTGTAAAGGTATTAAGTTAGCATTCACTAATTGATGCATATCTTGTGGGTTTTCAAACTCTACCTTACCTTCTCCATGGGATACCACGATAGGGAGAACAGAGTTTTCCATGCCTTGAAATAAAATTGAAGGTGATGGATTAATACGAACCATTGATAATCTCGCTTCAAATTGCTCAGAAATATTCTGAGCAAAGGTAGGCCAACTTTCCGCACCAGGGATTAATTCTTTTAGGTGAGACATCATTTGGCAACCATTACAAACGCCTAAACCAAATACATTTGGCAAATTAAAAAATTTATAAAATTGTTCTCGTGCACGTTCATTAAATAAAATGGAGTTGGCCCAGCCTTTTCCCGCCCCCAATACATCACCATAAGAAAACCCACCACAAGCCACTATTCCTTGAAATTTGTGTAGCTCAATAGCGCCTGACAAAATATCCGTCATATGAATATCCATCGCTGCAAAACCTGCCCGATCAAATGCAGCTGCCATCTCAACGTGACCATTCACCCCTTGTTCTCGAATAATTGCCACTTTGGGTTTTACGCCTTTAATAATTGCTAAAGAAGGAATATTGAACGTTAAACTCGCATTTAAACCTGGGTCAGAGGCATCCAACAACCGATCAAACTCTTGCTCTGCACAAACCGGATTATCTCTTAGAGAACGCAATTGATAACTCGTTGCTGACCAGAGCCGATGCAATTGAATACGCGACTCGGAAAACATCATCTGATTATTATAATAAATGTTAAGTTTATCATCGTCGTTAAGCGATCCCAATTGATGGAAACAATCTGCTAAATTATTTTTTTCAAGGATGGCGATTACTGCATTTTTATTTTTTATTTCGTATTGAATAACAGCACCTAATTCCTCATTGAATAAATTGGCAATAAAATCATCGCCAATATTATCGAGTTCGACACTTATGCCGAGATGCGAAGCAAACATCATTTCTGCGAGTGTTGCAAGAAGTCCACCATCTGAGCGGTCATGATAGGCAAGCAAAAGATTTTTTTCACGTAACTCTTTAATGGTATTGAAAAAGTGGATGATGATGTGCGTGTCATCTATAGTAGGCGCTTCGCCGCCAATCTGTCCCACTACTTGAGCTAGTGCGCTAGCGCCTAAGCGATTTTTGCCACACCCTAGATCAATCAAACACAATTCAGAATCTACATTGACTAATTGGGGTGTTAAAGTGCGCCGAATATCTTCTACGGGTGAGAATGCAGAGATGACTAATGAAAGTGGCGCAGCGACATTATATTCTCTAGTTTCATCACTCCATTTCATTTGCATAGAAAGAGAATCTTTACCTACTGGAATACAAATGCCAAGTGCGGGGCAAAGTTCCATACCTACTTCATGGACTGCCTCATATAACTTTCTTGCTTCGTCTTCGTAGTTTGCAGCTGCCATCCAATTCGCAGATAACTTTATATCTGATAGATTTTTAACATCGGCGGCGATGATGTTGGTAATTGCTTCTCCCACCGCAAGCCGTGCAGAAGCCCGCGCATTGATTAATGCGACCGGTGATCGCTCGCCCATCGATAAAGCCTCGCCTACATAATCGTTATATCCGGTTGCGGTGACACCGACATCCGCCACCGGCACCTGCCAAGGCCCTACCATTTGATCCCGTGAAACTAAGCCGGTAACGCTACGATCCCCTATCGTGATCAAAAAACTTTTATCAGCAACACTGGGAAGTTGCAGTACACGATGCACTAACTCTTTTATAGGAAGATTAATATTTAAGGGTTGGGGGGCAAAGTCTGTCGCTGTATCGATGGTTTTATGTAACTTTGAAGCTTCACCGAATAAAATATTTAAAGGTAAATTAACAGGTGATTCATTAAATTTACTATCTCTTAATTCGATTATCTTTGCTTCATTTACGTCCCCTACCACTGCAAAAGGGCAACGTTCTCGGAGAGCTATTCTTTGAAACAGATTGAGATCTCTAGGGTCAATTCCCAATACATAACGCTCTTGAGATTCATTACACCATATTTCCATTGCATTCATACTGGCATCAGCAATAGTAATAGCCCGCAGCTCAATTAATGCACCCTTGTTTGAGTCATGAACCAATTCAGTGAGGGCATTAGATAAACCGCCTGCGCCCACATCATGAATGGAGATAATAGGATTTTCTTCACCGAGCGCAAAACAGGCATTAATCACCTCTTGGCACCGTCGCTGCATTTCAGGATTACTGCGCTGAACAGACGCAAAATCGAGTTCTTCATGGCTACTGCCTGAGAATATAGAGGAAGCTGCACCTCCTCCTAAACCGATTAACATGGCTGGCCCACCCAAAACAATAAGCTTGGCGCCCGCCTCGAGAACCTTCTTCTTGATAGACATTGGACGTATATTGCCCACCCCACCTGCAATCATGATAGGTTTATGATAACCCCAGACGTAATTGTCACCTTCTGAAGAACTCTGTTGCATTTCATAGGTGCGAAAATATCCGCAAATATTTGGGCGACCAAATTCATTATTAAATGCGGCGGCGCCAATGGGCGCTTGGAGCATAATATCTAAGGACGTAGCGATGTGTTCAGGGTAGCAAGATATTTGCTCCCAAGGCTGAGGTAACCCCGGGAGATGTAAGTTGGAAACTGAAAAACCGACCAAACCCGCCTTGGGCTTAGCACCAATGCCGGTGGCCCCTTCATCTCTAATCTCTCCGCCCGCTCCCGTAGCCGCTCCTGCAAAAGGAGCAATGGCCGTGGGATGATTGTGTGTTTCTACCTTGATCACGGCGTGCAAGGGTTCACGCAAATATTCATACTGCTTGTGAATGGGATGCACAAAAAAATGGTCTATGGTATGCCCTTCAATGACAGCCGCATTATCACTATAAGCAGACAACACTCCCTTACGGGTCACCTGGTAAGTGTTACGAATCATGGCAAATAGACTTCGTTCGCTCCTAGCCTCTTCTAGCGTCCAAGATGCATTAAAGATCTTATGGCGGCAATGTTCAGAATTTATTTGAGCAAACATCATTAGTTCAGCAATTGAAGGGTCACGCTGTAATTCGCCATAACTTTGATTGAGGTAATTAATTTCCTGATCTGATAAAGCAAGACCCAGTGCATCATTAGCAGTTTTTAGCTTTTCTATTCCATTTCCCGCCAAGGAAATACTAGTACTCGGCATTGAATCATGATGCAAAAATAAATTTTCTAATGCGGTAAAATCAAAATTAACTACCTCAGTCATACGATCATGTAATAAAGGTAAAATAAGGGGAGAGACAGGGTCAGCAGGCATTGCAGAATACTCAAATTGATAAGCTACTCCCTTTTCTATTCGCCTCACCTTAGTTATGCCACACACATGCAGAATATCGGTTGCCTTTGACGACCAGGGTGAAAGGGTGCCAAAACGTGGCGTCACATAAACCACATTGGCAAGGCCTTCACTGGACCAGGGTATGGAAGTATCGTCCACAATTTTGATCAGTTGAGTAAGTTCTTCTCGCGAAAGAGGTTCTGATTCAATGAAGTAAAGATTGCGCGCATCAATATCAATTAAGGTAGAGGAGTATTTTTGTAAGGTTTGCAGGAGTTTTTTTTTTCGAAAAGTAGAATGAGGGCTTTTGCCTCGATAAACCAGCATAATACCACCTTAATTGAAAAGATTTTGACAATGATACCCGCATATTATTGAAAGTCCATCACCCTATTTGGTAAGCCCTGTCCTCCTTCAAAGAATACCTCTCCCGCCAGCAAGCATAGTGGTGACCCCCTTAATTTCTGCTAAACTTGAATAATGTCATCTAAAAACTCAGGACGAGACAATGAACCAACCCTTGCATTCTCAAAAAACAAAAAACTGGCAATGGCGTATTATTATCTGGTCAAGTCTATTTTTAATTTTCGGCAAGAGTATCGGGCACTGGAGCTATAATGCCTTAGGCATAGAAAAGGCATATACCGCAACCACTAGCATGGCAAATAAAATAGGAGTTGTCGCTGCAGGGGGCCGTGTTGATATGACAGCTATTCCCGATCTTATGATCGATGTGATGAATGATACTCCCACCGAATATACTCTCGAGAGCAAAGCCTCTTCGGGCGAAGTTGTCTTCAATGGTAAGCACTTATTTGCGGGTGAAGTGAAACGATTTACGGTTAAACCTCTTACCCAAGGGGTGGGGGTAGGCGACATTATTTTCTTATCTGCTCCTATCGCGGGCAACAATAACACCACTTGCCAAGAAATCCATACGCTAAATTATGATTTCAAATACGCCAGCAAAATTAAACAGCCTCTGATCGTCAACTTATCTTCGATCGCCTCGAAGATGGAATGTAAAAATAACGCTAATTGATCAAGTCGCGGGATGTGGGGGAGTGTCGCGGGACGACAGCAAGTAAAACTCATTTTTTGCCCAGTACAAAAGGCTATCTCATGGCAACCGCATCAAACTGAATAAACCCTGGATTTCGCTACGCTACATCTAGGCTACAACACCCTCAAAGTAGCCTGGATGTAGCGTAGCGAAATCCAGGGAAATTCAAGCCTCAAATGTTTGTCACGGGGGGTTTGATGCGGTTGTCATGAGGCTGCGCGTTGCCTCACGGAAATACCTAACTTTAGGACTGCTTATAGCCAACTAACGTTGCCTCACAATTCACCTAACCCAAATTTTTATTAAAAATGAGACTTTTGTTGTTGCCTGTGGGCCCTTGTTAACTTCGTGGGTAACCTTCTAGGTTATCCACATGTTAACAAAGTCCACAGGGATTTAAATTCTTTTTCTAACTTTTGAAGAGACGATTACATATTTAAAAATACGTTTTAGCTTCTGCTCTATTATTTTCTTTAGCAAAAATGGGTTTAATTTCTCATACTGTCTATTCAGTTTATTCTTAACTTCGTTTGCTATATCGGAGCAAGAGATTAATCGCTGATGTGCCGTTTTAGGTTTATCGTATCGCTTGCGATATTTCGAATTAATCTTTTCTTTCTCCAATAATTTCATCGTAGGACAAAAGTAATTCTGATAAAGGCTCCACTCATTGGTATACAGATCATTTAGGAGTAATACAATTTTCGAATCATCAAATCGATCATAGCCTAGTAGGTGTCGAACATAAGACCAATTCTTTTGCTCAACATGAGCATTATCATTTTTTTTATATGGACGTGATCTTGTAAATTGCACTTCTTCTTTACGATTCTCCGTAAAATACCGCATTAAATGCCAATTTAAAAATTCACTGCCATTGTCACAGTCAAATCCTAAAAGTGGGAAAGGTAACAGGTCTTCTATATTTTTACTTGTTTTACAAGACCTTCCGCACCTTTATTCCAAATAGCCCTAGCCTCCATCCAACCTGAAAATATATCAGTTAGCGTAACACTCCAAACAAAATTACCTGCCATAGTATTGCCACAATGAGCAACTGTATCTGCTTCCATGAAGCCAGGTTTTGTCACGTCCCAATGATCAGTTTTGATAGGGATTTGATTTTTTAATAGGTAACCGGGCTTTGTTCCAGTCAGTCCGTGTCTTTTAAATTTCAATCGTGAAGATTTAAGCAGACGATCTATTGTCGAACGACTCATTGTTAATAATTTATTTTTTATTTCTTCTTCTAAATAACCGTATTCCTTTTCATAATACGGTAACCACAACATAATGGCTGCCGTTAATTTTCTACTGCACATTTGATCTGTGGCAAGCCAAATTCGGATCAGGGGTTCCAACAAATCTTTTGCAATATAACGACGCTTGGGACCTCTTTTTAGGTGCTGTTTTCTGGTCAGCCCGTTAAAAACTTGCAAAAGATACTTACGATTAAACCCATGTAAATCACACAGCTCATCCAAGAGTTTGGTCTTGTCTTTGCGGGTAGAACGAAAGTAGCGACGGCGGAATAGCTCAATATTAAGCTTCTTTATTGATTCACTCATAAAAATTCACCTTTTTGCTTCGGTTAGGTGAATTATGAGGCAACGTTGGGTATTTTAGAGGCTGTTAGCAGCCCGTTCGGTTAGTTTTAATGTGAGGCAACTCGTCTCCAAAAGTTTTCTGTGGTTTGTAAGGTTTCCTTAATCATTGGAATGTAAGATATAGCAAGTTCCAAATAGCGCGCATCAATGAGCTATTTGGAGATGTGAGGTGAGGCAACTCATTCGGTACTCTACAAAAACAAATTTAATAATTTATTAATATTTATACGGTAATAATTAAGTTACAATAAAAATCGAAGTACACTAACAACCACTGAAATAAAGGTAAATCTTATGTTGTATGATCACCTCTTTAAAATTGTTTTAGGGGGTTCAGCTAAAGTTGGTAAATCGAGTATTTGTCTTCAATTAACAGATCATGAGATTCCAGATAAATATGAACCTACTATTGGAGTGGAGTTTGCTTCAATAACCAGGACTGTCAAGGGCAAAGCAATCAAATTGCAAATTTGGGATATTGCGAGCAATCAAGAGTTCATGAAGATGCAGGAGTCCTATTTTCGGGGGGCATCTGTTTTTGTTTTTGTCTTTGATTTAAGTAGACCGGAGACATTTCATTCTCAAGTTGAATGGATACAAAGAGCGAAAGCACTACAGTCTAAAGTTCCAATTTATATAATCGGAAATAAAAAAGATTTGCTTGATCAATCAATTATTGGTTCCAATAGGGATAAAACAGATGAACAAAAAGCTATTGATACAATCCGCCAGATTTCAGGAAAAGATAATTATTTTGAAGTGTCCGCAAAAACAGGTGATGGAATTAATGCATTCTTTTTAAAAATTGCTCAGGATCAACTGACACTCCATGAACAGTCCAAATTAAAGACAAATTTATCGGATTCAAGTTCTAAAATGAAATTCAACCCATATGACCCATCGTTTGAGAATAAAAAGGCTGGATTAACCGCTTATCTCTCATATAGAAATGAATATCATCAAAAGCATCCGATCCTTGACCTTCTACGAACTGGGCTATCCATTTTCAAAGGCTACAGTTGGGAAAAAAAAACTAAGGCTGTTGAAAGGCTTTTAATTAATCAAGAATTGCAAGATGATAATAAAATTCTAGAGGATGGCAAATTAGGTGAGTTCATTGCTCGATTTGATAAATCCTAAAATAGAATAATTAAACTCCAATACCCCAAAATATAAAAGTGGCGGCAAATCGCAGCTTCCGCACCTTAGCGCCTAAAAACTGTAAAAAAGTTGCATCAAAAGCATGAATCAGTCATTAACCACAGATATAAAACAAAATAAATCGATGCTCATTAATTGCACTGTGCTTTGGTTTTTTCATGATGATAATTGATGTCACCATTGTTAATGTAGCGCTTCCCAATATGGCAAAAAACTTAGGTGGATTTATATATTTCCATATAAAAAAATCGAAAGGTAATGATAATATGAATAAATTTGGCACTTCACTGAGTGCAAAATTTCCCATAAGGTAACCGATCTTTAATTTCAAATCTGAAAATCTATATTTAATAAAATTAGATTATAATAGCCATTTCCAATAAAGAGAGAAGTCGAGAATGGTAGATCCAACTCTTCCTGCTAAATTACCTTTTGCTCAGCAATACGCAGATTATATGCTTAATTTTGCCAAAACTGATCTGGTAAATGTGGATCCACAAAACGCCATTCCACCACTGAGTGATGTAAGAGACTATAAGGTTAGAATCATGACCGCAATTAAGCGGGAGGATTACAGTGTCGCCATTGATCTCTTAACCGAATTGATGGATTTTAAGCAAGGCATTAAATGGCATAGATTACCCGCCGATGATCTAACCAAACTTGAAACGCTGGTGAGAGATGCAAGGTATTGTCAGCCACCGCAAAAAAACCCTATCGAACCCTACATCATCATGGGCATTAATTATATCCGTGCCACAAAATTACTATTGCCTCCTGAGAGATATCAAGAAATTCAAACCTATCTTGCAGACATGTTACGTAATTATTGGACCATTCTAGCCAATATGAAGAATGATGTAGATATTCAGGAAGTTATAACTCTTTTTGCCCAATTCAATACGGTACTCATCAATAATATTGCGCATCAACTTAATATCGATGCAGAAAAAAACAATAATAACGCCACAATTTCGTTCGAAGATGCGCGTTACCGATTAAAAGTAGCCAAAGATTTCACTAATCTCGAAACAGCAGCAAAAAACATTGTCACCGTATTAAACTTAAAAGATGAGAACGATGAAAACGTTACAGTTTTTCAAGCTGATTGTGCACTCACCCGCTTAACCCCCGCGTTAAAAAGTGAATATGAAAATCGTCATATTAAAAATAAAGAAAATAAGGAAAAATGGTTTGATTTTTTACCCAAGTGGCAACAAACGTTAGTTGATCAACACGCAGGCTTTATCTTGGATGACGACCGTATGATAACTACCCAATCACGCGCTTTTCCCCTTCCAGGATTACGCAATTGGTATCATTCTGTGTTTGGGGTTTTGTACCCAGAAGAAAATAAAGCGGTGGTTACAACAGATGCTTACCATTCGGGAACTCTCATTACCTTGGGAAAAAATAAAGAACATCAAAAAGAATTTAAAAAAGAAAATAAACGTTTGGCTAGGCTTAATGCAGAACAACTCAAATCTATTACTGACGCAGAAGTTATTCTCGCACTCACACTAAACACGGGAATAAATCCCGTGGGAAATGATAAAAAAATAGTGGAGGGCACTCATTGGCTTGCAGGAAAAGCAGGCTTTCTTCATGCTAATCTCCCTCAAAACCCTGGTAGATTAGCGCCTGAGATGGGCGGCCTCCTTCCCGTCAATGATTTCACGGGTATAACCAAGGTTTTATCGTTAGTAACCGAAAAAATTCCCGCTACTTTTGAAAGCAAATACGATTTAACCGACCAAGAGAAAAGTTTTTTTAGCTCTTTCAAAGAATATGTAAATGCAAAAGAGGAACTTGATGAGAAAAGCTACCAAGCACGCTTACTAACACCTTTAAATTTACTAAGAGAAAGACTACTTAGAGAGCACCCAAACGACACAGAAAATATTACAAATCTCTGCAGTATTATTGAAGTTTCATGCGCCATGCGTTTTCTCATGGGGAAGAAATTATCAGTTCTCGATGAGGATAATCAAAATCTTCTCATTGCCTGCTATACCAATATCCTCGTTTCCTTGCTGCAAAATCATATTAATATTGCTATTAACTCTTCTTGTGAAAGCGGCAAGGATCGCGACGGATTACTCATGTTTAGAACCGCCATGGTTTCATTTTGTCGGGAGATTTTTGGAACTTATACACTAGATTCCCAAAACCCGCAAATCCAAAAAATCATTAAAAATAATATTTTATTACTTGCCAATGCGAAACATTATAATTTATTACCGGGATTAGGAGGTGGTGGCTGTGGCACATTCGGCGTTAAAAAAGATTCAGAGCATAGTATTCCCAAACATGAATTTCCTCGTGAAGTAAGGGATATTTTAATCGAACTAACTGCATCTTATAATAAAGAAATTCGCGTATTAGATATGGCAAAAGATCTTATCTACTTTACTATTGGCAATACTGACGTAGACATTCAGCGCCGCTCTATTATTCATGTACTTAACATACAGATAAAAAGAGAAAAAGATTTACTGACTTCCAATTCGCTCAAGAATACATTTAAAAGCTCATCTCTTACAAAGGATAAAATACAGTTATTAGAGGGCGTTATTAAGCAATTAAAAGGCGCGAATTCAATAGAAGATCTTAAAGTCATTATTGATAAGGCAAAAGAAATTAATTCAGGTTTTACCAAAGTTACTCGCACTACCTCTACCTGGTTCAATTTTAAAAATATTTTTCATTCGGAAGGCACCACTTCTATAGTATTAGACTCAATCTCTCGGGATTTGCATAAAATATGGAATGAAATTCTTAAGTATGAACAAAACAATCCCGCTTCAGAAGCTACTCAAGAAGCGAAAGAAGACTTGCATTCCCCCCTGCTGCAGTAGTGTTCACAGTCACTGTTCGTTCAACACATAACCTTGACAAATAATGTGGTCCGCCTGCTTTTGGCCCTGTTCCAGATAAGCCTTCGCCTCCGAAAGGTTGCACTCCTACCACCGCGCCAATCATATTACGATTGACGTAGGTATTACCTGCGTGCACACGTTGTTGAATATAGCGAATGGTTTCATCAATACGACTTTGAATACCCAGGGTTAATCCGTACCCTGTTTCATTAATGGCAGCAATGACCTGATCAAGCGCGTTTTGTTTATAACGAATAACATGCAAAATAGGACCAAATACTTCACGTTCCAACATACTCAAACTTGCAATTTCAAAAGCACGTGGCGCAAAAAAAGCACCATTTTCTGTCTGCGGCCCTAATGTTGCTTCATGAATTAACTTACCGACTGTTTGCATTTTTTGAGCATGCGCTTCTAACCCTGCTACCGCTTTTTCATCAATTATTGGACCAATATCCGTCTCTAGAAAAGTCGAATCATTAATGACTAATTCCGACATAGCGCCTTGTAACATTTTGATGACTTTATCTGCTAATTCTTCCTGAATGAATAACACTCGAAGTGCGGAACAACGCTGTCCTGCACTATAAAATGCAGAAGAAAGCACATCCATGACCAATTGCTCTGGCAATGCAGAAGAATCCGCTATCATTGCGTTTTGACCGCCAGTTTCTGCAATAAATGGAATAATAGGGCCTTTACGTTCAGCTAAGGTTTTATTGATATGACGCGCAGTTTCTGTTGAACCCGTAAATAAAACACCACTAATACGCTCATCAGAAATAAGAGTATTGCCCACAGTACGTCCTTCACCGGGTAGCAGTTGCAATACGTGTTTTGGAATGCCTGCTTGATGAAAAATTTCCACAGCACGTGCGGCAATTAAGGGTGTTTGAGCAGCAGGTTTTGCAATAATAGAATTGCCCGCCACCAAGGCAGCCATTACCTGACCACTAAAAATAGCCAGCGGGAAATTCCAAGGACTAATACAAACAAATACCCCTCGACCATGCATTTGTAATTGATTAGTTTCCCCGGTAGGACCCACTAATGATTTTGGTGCAAGATCTTCTTGAGCTTTAACCGCATAATACCGACAAAAATCGACAGCTTCGCGTACTTCTGCAATAGCATCAGGCAATGTTTTACCCCCTTCTCGAATGATCAATGCCATTAATTCAGGCATATGCTCTTCTAGTAGATCGCTCGCTACTTGCAGGAGATGGGCACGATTTGCAACTGGCGTCCTATCCCACGCTTCTCTTGCACTAAATGCTTTATCGATTGCAAATTCAATTTCGTCAGTCGTTGCATCGCTTACCTTACCTAAGATTCGAGTGCGATTATTAGGTTCATACACTTCTTTTGATGCGTGTTGGACGGTGGCATCTCTAAGCGATGGCTTTGCTTGCCATTGATGCGTTTGCCATTTGGACATTTCAGCATCCAGTGTTTTAGCTACTTCAATATTGCTGAGATCATAGCTCTTAGCGTTTCTGCGTTCAGAACCATAAAGATCCCCTGGCAAAGGAATGTGCGGATGCGGTTTAGTTATATTTTCTTTAACCTTAGAAATAGGATCGCCAATAATATCTTTTATAGGCAACTGTTCATCGACAATGCGATTAACAAAAGAGGTGTTAGCGCCATTTTCTAATAATCGTCGCACTAAGTAGGGTAATAAATCTTCATGTGATCCGACAGGTGCATAGACACGGCATGGAATATCCCGTTTATCTTTAGCGACAATTTGGTCGTAAAGTGCCCGTCCCATTCCTTGCAAACACTGAAATTCAAAGTCTCTATTGTTGCCCATCAATTCTAAAATGACAGCGACGGTATGCGCATTATGGGTAGCGAACATAGGATAAAAAGCAGTAGGCGACTCAATAATTTTTTTGACGCAGGCAATATAGGAAAGATCGGTATTTACTTTACGCGTATAAACCGGATAACTATTGTAACCTTTCACCTGGCTTTCTTTAATTTCAGAATCCCAATAGGCTCCTTTAACAAGTCGTAACATCCACCTTCTTTTGTGTTTTTTTGCTTGGTCTGCCAGCCAGTCAATTAAATAGAAAGCACGCTTTTGATATGCTTGTACGGCTAACCCTAAACCTTCCCAATCTTCTAAACGAGGGTCGGCAAACACTGCTTCTAGAATATCGAGCGAAAGATCTAATCGATCTGCTTCTTCTGCATCTACCGTAAGTCCTATACCAACTTCTTTCGCTTGCAATACCAACGAGGTTAATTTTTCAACGAGGTCAGGAACTATTTTAAATCGTTTGGAAAACTCATAACGAGGATGCAATGCAGATAACTTAACTGAAATGCCGGGACCGGCAATATAACCCCGTCCCTTAGCATGTTGACCAATTGCCTGAATTGAATTTTGGTAGGCGGTAAAATAGCGTTCTGCATCTTTCTGGGTTCTAGCTGCTTCGCCGAGCATATCATAAGAAAAACGGTAGCCAATTTCCTCACGTTCAACCGATCTTTTTAATGCTTCTTCGATATTTTCTCCGAGGATGAACTGTTTGCCCAAAATCTTCATCATTTCACCAACTGCTCTGCGGATAATGGGCTCACCCGTTTTTTCTATAAAACGTTTGAGCACGTTCCGCAAGCGGTTAGGATTTTCTTGATCACGGCTAAGAACTCTGCCGGTTAACATCAGCCCCCAGGTGGCCGCGTTAACAAACAAAGAATCACTTTTACCGACGTTAGATTGCCAGTCAGCAGACGTGATTTTGTCTTTTATAAGCAAGCCAATGGTTTTATTATCAGGAATACGCAATAACGCTTCGGCCAAACACATCAAGGCAATGCCTTCCTCGCTCGATAAATCGTAACGATATAAGAACGAGTCTAATCCACCCTTGCCAACCCTTTCTTTTCGTACCTCTATGACTAGCTCGCGTGCTGTTTGTTGAATATGATTCAGCTGACCTTCGGTCAAATCGAGACTATCCAGTAATTTATTGACACACGCGGTTTCATCCGCCCTATATATGGCATCAAGTTCTTTACGCAGAGGCGATTGCTCGGTTATGGATTCGGTAAAAATCATCATTGCTCCTGATATAAATCGTGGCCTTTACAGGCGAACTTGATAGGATTCAGCCAAAATTACCGTCCCTGTAAAAATCTCCGTTAAACAGCGGTCATTAAGTAGTCTTGATAACGTTCCACACTCATAAGCACTTCTTTGTAGGCTGCTTCTACATCTTTCCAACCTCCGATCTTAACCCATTTTCCTTGTTCTAGATCTTTATAATGTTCGAAGAAGTGAGCAATACTGTTCAACGTTGTTTCATGAATGTCGCCATAAGATTTAATATTTTTATAGAGACTGGATAACTTATCAATGGGAACAGCCAATAATTTACTATCTTCCCCAGCTTCATCTGTCATCTCCAAAACACCAATGGGACGGCATCGAATCACAGAACCATTTAATAGGGGAAAGGGGGCCATAACCAGCACATCAAGTGGATCGCCATCCTTACAAAGAGTGCCTGGAACATAGCCATAATTGCAAGGATAATGCATAGAAGTCGCCATAAAACGGTCTACAAATAATACGCCTGACTCTTTATCAACTTCATATTTTACGGGATTACTAAACGCGGGAATCTCGATGATAACATTTAAGTCATTTGGTAAATTTTTTCCAGGGCTTACTTTTTCAAACATACAAAGGTCCTTTGATTTAGAGTAACTACAATTTAGAAAAAGGGGATTATAACAATTTTTACTCAGAAATCACGATTGAATCGTCGCTGGAGCCAGCCTAGGGAAATTGAGCGTTCCGAAATTGCAGTGGTTACACCATGCTACTAATTATATATCTCCTCAACTGCATAAATTGCATTGAGCGTTTTAGCTATTTCATTTTCTGCTAGAGGAGAAGAGTTTAACCGTTGCAGGTTATACGCTAACCAATCTAAACAGTATCCTTTATATCCAGCGATTATTTCAAATGGGAAGGAAACACTTTCTTGTTGGCTATTAGAATAGCCTTCAATTACGGAATTAAATTTATCGGTATGAATGTTACCCGAAGTAACCTCGCTCCAATTTAAGGCCACGATAAATAAATCTAATTTTGGATTAATGAGGCCAGCATATTCCCAATCAAGCAAGATAGGATGATCCCTCGCCTGCCATACAACATTTTTCGGATCAAAATCTCGATGACTCAACACCAGCTCATGGTTTAAATTTGTTTGTACCGACCTTGCTTGTTCACTCCACTGCGTTAAATTCACTAAAGCAGCATTTAATTTTTCGATGATCGGTGAAGAAATTCCACAGTAAGGCCGTAGTAAGGTTTGCCACTCATTTTTTTTATGACCAATCCAGTGTGGCAGCGGAAAATGCGAATTCAGTTTTTCTAACCTGGATCCCGCGAACAAGTCGCGGGACGACGGTGGAGAGGAGTCTGGAGCCGAAACAAGGGACGACGGTGCAGAGGAGTCTGGAGCCGAAACAAGGCATGACAAGGGGGCGAAGTCAGGAAGTAGCGAGGCGTCTATTTGAACCTTCCTTAAGCATTGCCCTACCAAGCGTGTCATAGAAGGGGTGATCTCGCTGGATTGCAAAACTTCCCCCTTAATCCATGGCATAACAAGATACGTGTTTAGCCCAAGATTTAGCGTGAAATGGTGATTATGTTTTAATGCCACAACTGTTGGTATTGATCTTTGGAACATGTATTGGGTGATTTGTTGTGTTTGCTCGGGCGTCAAAAGAGTGTGTTGCAGATTTTTTAAGACATTATTTTCCATGCATTTAATAGCATATTCACCGCGCTCTGTTCGCACGTAATATAATTGATGTAATAACCCGCCCGGGACTCGTTCGATGTTATTTAAAGGCTGACCTAAATTATATACCTTGCAGATTTCAGCGATGTGATCGGCTAAAGTGTTCACCGCTTCGCTCGAAAAAAATCCTGCAAAACAAGTAGGCACTCCGGCGCCATCAAACCGCCTTGCCATGCAACTTGATGATTACTTTTCATCGACAATAACTGAATTTGACTTTCAATCGCGCCCGCTTTTAGATCATGCGCACCAAACACTAAGCGTTTGATTCGAGCATGAATTAAGGAACCTGCACACATGACACAAGGCTCGAGCGTCACATAAAGGGTTGTATCATTAAGTCGATAATTTCCCACATTTTTTGCAGCATCGCGTAAAGCAATTATCTCCGCATGGGCGGTGGGATCTTTCAACGTAATCGGTTGATTATATCCCTCACCGATAACTTCATTATTGAGTACCACCACCGCGCCAACAGGCACTTCATTTTGATTAGCGGCCTTTTTTGCAAGATCTAATGCATATTGCAACCAGCGCTGATCAATGTCGTTTACTTGCATTATTCCCACTCAATCGTGGCAGGGGGTTTTCCAGAAATATCATAGACAACTCGTGAAATACCGGGCACTTCATTGATCACTCGATTAGAAATTTTTGAGAGGAGGCTATAGGGTAATTCCGCCCAATGTGCAGTCATAAAATCAATAGTTTCAACGGCTCGAAGCGCAATCACATAATCGTATTTTCGTGCGTCACCCATGACACCGACTGACTTGATGGGAAGAAAAACACAGAACGCTTGGCTCACTTTGTCATAGTAATCATTGTGACGTAATTCATTGATAAAGATTGCGTCTGCGGCGCGAACAATATCTACATACTCCGGTTTCACTTCACCTAAAATTCTTACTGCCAAACCGGGACCAGGAAACGGATGGCGATAAATCATTTCATAAGGTAACCCTAATTCGACACCTAACTTCCTAACCTCATCTTTAAACAGTTCGCGTAGGGGTTCGAGCAACTTGAGATTCATGGTTTCGGGTAAGCCACCCACATTGTGGTGGGATTTAATCACGTGCGCTTTTCCCGTTTTTGAGCCTGCTGATTCAATAACATCCGGATAAATAGTGCCTTGCGCTAACCAGCGTGCATTTGGAAGTTTATTCGCCTCTTGCTCAAATATTTTAATAAATTCATGCCCGATGACTTTACGTTTTTCCTCGGGATCAGAAATCCCTTGCAGCGCATTAAAAAAAAGCGTTTTTGCATCGACGTGGATAACGCGCACACCTAAATGTTTTTTGAAGGTTATAATGACTTGTTCTGATTCTTGATAGCGTAATAAACCCGTATCGACAAACACACAAGTGAGCTGCTGACCGATCGCTTGATGCAATAGTGCAGCGACTACGGATGAATCCACTCCGCCGGACAATCCGAGTACTACCTCATCATTTCCCACTTGACGACGTATGCGGTCTACACTGTCATTGATAATATTCTCTGAATTCCAAAGGGGCTGACAGCCACAAATATCCAATATAAATCGAGAAATAATCCGATTTCCTTGACGGGTATGGGTGACTTCAGGGTGAAATTGTACTCCATAAAAGTTTCTCTCTTCATCGCCCATACCGGCTAATGGCGCATTGGAAGTACTAGCAATACAGCGAAAACCTTGTGGTAAGGTTATTACTCTATCGCCATGGCTCATCCAGACGTCAAGTAAAGGATGTCCTGTTGCGGATATTTTATCTTCGATGTTGGCGAGCAGCTTATTTGGCTCCTGTACTTCAACCTCAGCATAACCAAATTCTCGGTGAGTGGATTCTTCAACCTCGCCCCCTAGTTGGGCCGCCATCGTCTGCATTCCATAACAAATACCTAAAACGGGACATCCCATTTCAAATACTAGTTGGGGTGCTCGGGGAGTATCGCTGCCTAAAACGGTTTCTGGCCCACCGGATAAAATTATCCCGTTTGGCGCAAACGACTCGATTTCTTCTGCAGGCATATCGAAGGCACGAATTTCGCAGTAAACACCAATTTCACGCACCCGACGTGCAATGAGTTGTGTATATTGGGAGCCAAAATCTAAAATTAAAATACGCTGATCATGAATATCAATAGACATTGGGAACCCTTAAATAATATAAAAGTGGAAATAGCCTTCTAATCTATCCAATAATTAGGCGCTTCTTTCGTGATAATAACATCATGCACATGACTTTCCCGCATGCCCGCATTGGTCACTCTGACAAATTGCGGTTTAGTTCGCATTTCTTCGATAGTTGCGCAGCCCGTATATCCCATTCCAGAGCGGATGCCCCCCATGAGTTGATGAACAACTGCCACTAAGGTGCCTTTATAGGGGACTCTTCCCTCAATGCCTTCAGGCACTAATTTTTCACTATCCGTTAAATTTTCTTCAGGCACAAAGTAGCGATCATGTGAACCATGCCGTGCTGACATTGCCCCAACAGAACCCATGCCACGATATTCTTTATAGGAACGTCCCTGGTAAAGGACTACTTCACCTGGGGCTTCTTCGGTGCCGGCAAATAGACTTCCAATCATTATTGCCCAGGCACCTGCTGCGATTGCTTTACAAATATCGCCCGAAAATCGGATGCCGCCATCAGAGATGACGGGTAAACCCGATCCTTTTAAAGCTTCGGCAACATTCGATATTGCTGTCACTTGGGGAATTCCGACTCCCGCCACGATGCGGGTGGTGCAGATTGAACCAGGCCCAATACCCACTTTTACCCCATCAACCCCTGCTTCTTTTAATGCGAGGGCGGCTTGTGCGGTGGCAATGTTGCCACCGATGAGCTGTACGTCGGGAAAATGTTTTTTGACCCACTTAATTCTGTCTATTACCCCTTGAGAATGCCCATGGGCTGTATCCACAATGAGTAAATCAACGCCTGCACCCACTAAGGCTGCAACACGATCTTCGGTTTCTGCCCCCGTTCCCACTGCAGCGCCTACGCGCAATTGGCCAGAATCATCCTTGCACGCATCAGGTTTTTCTTTGGCTTTTAGAATATCCTTGACCGTTATCATTCCTCTTAAATGGAATTGATCATTAATAACGAGTATTTTTTCAATACGGTGTTTATGTAATAGGTGGGTAATTTCTTCTTTAGACGTGCCTTCGCGTACGGTTACCAATCTCTCTTTGGGAGTCATTAGGTTTGAAACCGGTTGGTTTAGATGCGTCTCGAACCGAACATCTCTATTCGTGATAATACCGACTAATTCTTCACCTTCAACAACCGGCATACCCGAAAATTTATAATGCTGTGAAAGCTTTAGCAGTTCTTGAACCGTTGTTTGAGGAGAAACAGTGACAGGATCATTAATAACACCACTTTCAAACTTTTTAACCATTTTGACCTGATTCACCTGATCTTCAATACTCATATTCTTGTGTAGGATACCAATGCCACCCTCCTGCGCTAATGCTATAGCAAGGTTAGCTTCAGTAACGGTATCCATAGGCGCTGATATTAAAGGAATATTAAGTGTAATACCCCGCGTTAATTGGGTAGCGAGTGAAGCATTCTTGGGCAGGACAGTAGAATGGGCAGGCATTAATAAAACATCATCAAACGTAAGGGCTTCTTGAAAAACGCGCATAAATTGTACCTTTGATCTTACTTAAAATAACCGAATATTATACAATCTCTTGATAAAAAAAGTCCAATATCCCCTGTAAAATTCCGCTCAAAGGAAAGCCATGCCAGATTCGCTCACTGAGAAAAAAATACTGACCGTTACCGAACTCAACCGAACAGTCAAACGATTACTGGAAACTCATTTCCATGTCTTATGGATTGAGGGTGAAATTTCAAATCTTTCGAGGCCCACTTCAGGCCATCTTTACTTCTCTCTTAAAGATGAACAGGCACAAGTAAGATGCGCCCTGTTTCGTCTGCGCAATGTTACATTACCGTTTGAACCACAAAATGGTATGCACATCTTAGCCGCTGCAAAGATTAGTCTTTATGAAGGCCGAGGTGATTACCAACTTATTATTGAGCATCTCGAGGAACGTGGAGAAGGCGCATTAAGACGACGCTTTGAGGTGTTAAAAAATAAGCTAGCTTCCGAAGGATTGTTCGATAGCATTTATAAAAAAAGCTTACCCCTGCATCCAAAATGTATTGGCGTGGTCACCTCTCCTACGGGCGCTGCCATACGCGATGTTATTAGTGTCTTAAAAAGAAGATTCGCTAATATTCCTGTTGTAATCTATCCCGCAAGTGTTCAGGGCGAGCAAGCCGCAGCACAAATTACTAACGCTATTGCCCTCGCCAACCAACGAAATGAATGTGATGTTCTCATTATCTGTCGTGGTGGCGGCTCATTAGAAGATCTTTTTGCGTTTAATGACGAAGTGGTGGCTAGAGCTATTTTTAATAGCAAACTGCCTACCGTAACCGGGATCGGCCACGAGGTGGATTTCACAATCGCAGATTTTGTAGCGGATCAACGTGCGCCCACTCCCTCAGCAGCAGCAGAATTTTTGAGTCCTGAGAAAAAAGAATATGCTCAGCGTCTATTAGAGTTTATAGCAAGGATTTCTCACCTCACTCGCTCAGAGCTAAGACACAAAAGATTACATTTAGAAAATTTTCAGCGGCGATTTTTACAGCCGGGCGCTCTATTACAACAGCATAGTCAAACCATCGATTTATTAGAGCAGACGTTGAAAAAAACACTTGCTCAGCAATTAGAAAATAAGAGTCGTCTACTAAAAATAGCGTTATTGAAGCTCAACCACCTTAGCCCCACCCGACGCTTAAAGGAGCATAAATTAGCTCTACAAAATAAGACACAAATACTAATGCGCTCGATTTCGCACACACTTTCGTCTGCAACATTAAATCTTCAAGCAGCGGTTCGATTACTAAATAGCGTCAGCCCTCTTAATACCTTAGAGCGCGGCTACAGCATTGTTTCTAAAAATAATCACATAGTAGGAGATATAGCTAAAATAAAGCCGGCGGATAAGCTTACCATTGAAATTAAGTCAGGGTTTATATTCTGTAATGTAGAAGAAACCAAAATTAAAGAGGCAAAAAGCAGGGATAATGAGGGGACTAAATCATCCCTCTCGCAATAAGATTGCGAAAGGGAGACGATTTATAAGGATAGACTAATTAAGTTCAGAATCATGATGAGATGACATCTCATTATGGTGATTTAATTGTTGTCCTTCCATTCCTCTTGAACCAGATTGCTTGCTAGGACGACCACGACGTTTAGCATTTGCTCTAGCACTGGTTGTCTTTGTAGACTTAGTTGTTCTTTGTGCCTTTGAACTCTTACTACTCATCGCTTTTTTGCTATTTTTTGCAGCTTTTGTTGCGCTTGCTGATTTCACAGACTTAGTCGTTTTAGCAGATTTAGCGGTTGATTTAGCACTCTTACTTTTTGCTTTGGTACCACTTTTTTTAGCAGGTTTTGCTTTAGTACCTTTTGACCGATAATCTTTCTCAAAAGACATTTCAGCAGAATGTAATGCTTTTTTACGAGCAGCAGCTTTCTTTGCGAATTCTGAAACACCCGATTGATAGCCTTCACCTCGAGCAGACTCTAATCGAACCATCATTTCCTTATTAAAAGCCTTGTGTTTTTTCTCCCAGTTTTTTTCAGAAGCAATTGATTTCTTATCAGCTGCTTTCAATTTATTTCTGAGAACCATAATTTCTTTTTGTAATTTCTTCACTTCAGTTTTTGAGCCATTTGTTTTTGCCATATAAATCTCCTATAAAAATAATAAAAATGTGCGATACCTAGTAAAACGCATTATTATTCTGATTCAATCATTTAGTCAATAAATTATTTAGAAGATGCAAAGGGATACACTGTGAATTAGTGCCTTTTACCTTTCACATATTTTAGCATGCGTTGCTTTTTCTGCTGCTGACGAGGAGTGAGAATATTCTTTTTATCTTTAAAAGGATTGTCACCACTTTTTAATTCAAGGCGAAGTGGCGTACCCACCAGCTTCAAACGTTTTCGAAAAAACTTAATTAAATAGCGAGAATAATCGAGTGGCAGCGCTTCTGTCTGATTGCCATGAATAACAATAATGGGAGGATTCGAGCCGCCCGCATGAGCATAACGTAATTTAATTCTGCGACCATGGACGAGTGGAGGTTGATGTTGTTTTATAGCATGCTCTAAAATTCGCGTTAAAAGTGGGGTGGAAAGTTTTTTGGTTGCAGCCGCATACGCCTCATCAATGGATTTAAATAAATCACCCACACCCGTTCCATGAAGGGCAGAAATAAAATGCATGCGCGCAAATGACACAAATTCAAGCCGTCTATTTATTTCACTTTTTACGCTATTACGGTCCTCAATTGACATTCTATCCCACTTATTAACAGCGACCACCAGCGCTTTACCGGCATCAATAATGAAATCTAGTAAGCGTAAATCTTGATCTGAAAGACCCTCTCTTGCATTGAGAACAAAAACTACTACATTTGCCGCTTCAATTGTTTGTAATGTTTTTATGACAGAGAATTTTTCAACCTCTTCTGTAATTCGGGTTCTTCTTCGCACGCCCGCCGTGTCGATAAGCACATAAGATTTATCGTATCGGTCAAAAGGGATGAAAATACTATCGCGCGTCGTGCCAGGCTCATCATAAACTAACACACGGTCTTCCCCGAGGATGCGATTGATCAAGGTGGATTTACCGACATTAGGGCGACCAATAACAGCTATTTTTATTGCATTGGAATAAGCGAGATCTTCGGAGGCGGGTTCTTGCACCTGGAAAGTAGCGAGAACTTCACCCAGCAATTTTTTTATACCTCGGTTATGCGCACTGGCTATTGCATTTACCTTGTCAAAACCCAATTGAAAGAAATCTGACTTTGCAATTTCTTCATCCATGCCTTCTGATTTATTCGCTACCAGAAAAATGGGTTTTGCGGTATGCCGTAGTGTTTCAGCTATTTTTTGATCGTTAGGCGTCAACCCTTTCTTTGCATCTACCACAAACAAAATTGCATCCGCTTCAGAAATTGCCTGCGAGGTTTGTTGTGTCATCAGTTGATACATTTCTGAATCGACGTCAGATTCAATACCGCCTGTATCAATTACAATATAACGTTTCGACTCGCATTCGCCTTCCCCATATTTTCTATCACGGGTTACACCTGGGAGATCCGCTACCAAAGCATCGCGACTCTTGGTCAAGCAATTGAACAAGGTAGATTTACCCACATTGGGGCGACCGATTATGGCTATTACAGGTATCATCTTATGAAGTTGATTTGAGGTGGTTGTATTTCATTAGAAGAAATTCACGATTAGAAGCATCTTTGCGCAATGAATTTAATGCATTTTGATAGGCGCCTAAGGCACCTTTAATATCACCTTTCGCTGCCAAGAGATCCCCTTTTACTTCGTTGATGAGCGGCAAATAGGTTTCTGAAGAGGGATTATTAAGCAACTGCAATCCTTCATCATATTTCTGCATTGCGATCATTAATCTTGCTTTGCGGATTTTTGCAATTTGTTTGAAATCGGCATTTTTAGAGTTAGCGATAATCCAATCGAATTTTTCGGAAGCGCCTTCCAAATTATTTGCGTTTATTGCATTCTGCGCTGATACAAAAGAGGCTAATGAAGCATAAGGGGTACGAGGATGGTTGGTAAGCAAATTGGTTACCTCATATTCTGCTGCGCTTATATCTTGATGTGATTCTTGGTTAAGCATCTGCTCATAAATAACCGAGGCATTTGCCGAATCTTGTAACTTATTATTCTGCCAAAAGCGCCAGCCTGCACTTATGATGAGTGCTGCCGCCACAGATAAAATGGTGAATCTACCATTTTCTCGCCACCAAGTTTTTATCATCTCAATTTGTTCTTTATCAGAAACATAGATATTCATGTTTGACCTCTTGTATGCTTTGCGTGATCAGACGCTTAATTGCACATAACGGGGATATCAATCAACTAGTGCCTTTAACAGACATTGATGTAGTTCGTCTTCTGGCAATGTACACTGGGGACGATCCTCGCGCAAATATTTAAGTGAGACAGTATGGTTCTGAATCTCATCTTGACCGAAAATCAAGGCTAATTTAGCGCCGCTTTTATCAGCACGTCGAAATTGGTTTTTAAAGCTGCCCGCTGAATAATCACAGGCGATTCTAATTTCCGGAAAAAGAGTATGTAATTTTTCAGAGACGCTAAGCCCCCGATCAAATGCTTCTTGACCCACCATAATTATATATACTTGAGGAGAAGCATCAGGACTATAAACAGACTCCAAAAGAGTCGCTACTCGTTCAAGGCCCATTGCAAAACCAACCGCTGGAGTCGACTTGCCTCCTAAATGCTCGACTAGCCCATCATATCTACCACCTGCGCAAACGGTTCCTTGAGCACCGAGACGATCAGTTACCCACTCATAAACCGTCATATTATAGTAGTCCAGCCCTCGCACAATACGCGGGTTAACTTCGTAATCGATGCCAGATTTATCTAGGTATCTTCTAAGATTATCGAAATGCGCTTTGGAATTATCATCCAAATAATCCAACATGCGGGGAGCTCCCGTTAGCATAAGTTGCATGTCCGGATTTTTACTATCTAAAATACGCAATGGGTTTGATGTTAAACGACGTCTTGAGTCCTCATCTAACGTGTCAATATTTTCTGAAAAGAATTCTATAAGCTTTTCGCGGTATTTTTCTCGAGAACTGCTCGAACCGAGTGTATTAATTTGTAACTTAATTTGATCTTTTAATCCGAGGCTTTGCCATATTCGAGATGTCATTAAAATTTGTTCAACATCGACGATGGCTTCCGCCATTCCAAATGCTTCGATACCAAATTGAAAAAATTGTCTAAAGCGTCCAAGTTGCGGCCTTTCATATCGAAACATGGGGCCCAAGTACCAAAGCCGTTGTTGCTGATTGTGGAACAAACCATTTTGAATGCCGGCTCTAACACAGCCTGCCGTACCTTCAGGACGTAACGATAAACTGTCTCCATTGCGATCATCAAAAGTATACATTTCTTTTTCGATGATATCGGTAACTTCGCCAATAGTTCGCTTGAAGAGAGCTGTTTGTTCTAACAAGGGAAAACGTATCTCTGAATAACAATAGGCACTTGCAATTTGACGTAGTGTTTCTTCTAAATAACACCAATAACTTGTTTGCGAAGGGAGAATGTCATTCATTCCCCGCACTGCTTGGATAGAATTAGCCATTGGGTTCCTCTATTTTGTCCCCGATGGCATTGTTAGCCATCATGTAATTCGGTTCAGTCAGATTATTATCAGTTAATTTAATTGATAAAGAATTGTCGCTTTTCCACCACAGCGTGACCAACACCACCAAAATTGAAATAATACTATAGGTTATCCATTGAATGAATTTATCGCTGGCCTTCACTTGTTTATGGCTATAAAAAGGTTTCCAGCTCTTATTATCTACCGCATTTTCTGCAGCAAAATGCATGGTTTGCACTATGTCAATTTCAGAAACCGATAATAACTTCGCATATAAACGCAAATAACCTTTCAAATAAGTTGGTCGTATCTTTTCAAAATTACCGTTTTCAATATCATCTATCAGCGCTTTTTTTAAATACAATTGGCTCGCCACATCATCGAGAGACAATAATTTTTGCTCACGTATTTTCTTGAGATGATTGCCAATGCAGGGAATGATATCCATGTTTTCCATTAGGTGTAATGCGCTCCCTTCGAAATATCTAATTTTAGAGGGGAATTATAGCGAAGGTTATTGAGTATGCAAAAGGATTATTGTCCCTAGTACGAAGTAAATGACAGAAATATCAATTAACTAGTTCTATATCGATAGTTCGTTTTGAAGAGAGGGTTTGCTGCCACTTTTCGCTGCGTCTAGTTTTATCTTGCACTTGACCAACGAGCTGTCCGCAAGCCGCATCGATATCATCCCCTCTTGTCTTACGTATAGTGGTATTAATACCCGCACCGGCCAGTATTTTTTGAAAATGTAAGATAGTCTCTTTTTTTGACCGACGATAGTCGGTGTTAGGAAAAGGATTAAAAGGGATCAGATTCATTTTGCAAGGAACATTGCGCAACAATCGCACTAATTGTTTTGCATGCATTTCAGTATCATTAATGTTTTCTAGCATTACGTACTCAAAAGTCACGACACGCCTTGGTTCATCTTCATAATAGTTGCGACACATTTCCATCAGCTGGTCTAAGGGATATTTTTTATTAATTGGAACTAGCTCATTGCGTAATTCATCATTCGGCGCATGTAAGGAAACCGCAAGCGCCACATTCGTTAGGGCTTTCAAACGTTCCATTTGAGGTATTAATCCAGAAGTACTTACTGTTACACGATACTTAGACAAATTATAAGCAAGGTCATCTTGCATCAATTCCATAGCATCAATGACATTGTCAAAATTCAACAGAGGTTCACCCATACCCATCATAACAACATTGGTAATCACTCGGTCTTTAGTCGTCTTATCTTGAGAGAGCATGCGATAGGCAATCCATAATTGTCCAATAATTTCAGCAACGGAGAGATTTCGGCTAAATCCCTGTTTACCTGTTGAACAAAAACTGCAATTTAGAGCACAGCCAACTTGGGATGATATACAGAGCGTGCCACGATTTTTTTCGGGAATAAAAACAGTTTCGATACAATTACCATCAAATAAACGGATCAACCATTTATGAGTACCGTCCGAAGAAGCTTGATCCCACACTACCTCTGGCAAAGTTATCGTGGTGCACTCTGCCAATTTTTGACGCAAAGATTTACTTAAATTGGTCATGCCCTCAAAATCGTCAAGACCCATCTGGTGAATCCATTTGATAATCTGCGCGGAACGAAAGGGTTTCTCCCCCATTTGGAGCAGAAACTCTTCCATTTTTTTGCGTGACAGATCAAGCAGATTGACTTTAGCCACTACAAATTTCATCCGACTTAAAAAAGAAAGCAATTTCTTGCTGCGCATTTTCTTGGCTGTCTGAGCCGTGCACTGTATTTTCATCAATAGATTTCGCAAGATCGCGTCGAATAGTCCCTGGTTCCGCTTGTTTAGGATCAGTGGCACCCATAAGTTCGCGATTACGGTTGACAGCATCTTCACCTTCAAGCACTTGAATCATCACAGGACCAGAAATCATAAACTTAACGAGATCATTATAAAATGGACGTTCTTTATGAACAGCATAAAACGCTTCAGCTTCATTTTGATCGAGATGCTTCATTTTAGCGGCAACAATTCTCAAACCGTCTTTTTCAAAGCGACGATAAATTTCACCAATTAGATTATTAGAAACGCCATCGGGTTTAATGATAGATAGTGTTCTTTCTATAGCCATATTTCTCTCTCTATTTATTTAGTTTACTTAATAGATTCGCGATTATAAGTAGGTTCCGAATAATTGCAAAGCAATTCGCATTTTCTGCTGGTTTTGCTGTTCAAATGCTGGGTAGCAAAGGCGTAACCACTATGCTGTGTGCTTGTAGTAAGCACGAGTAAATACAAGGCCTGCTATTTTTTATTCTGTTTAGAATAATCTGAAATAGCCGCTTTTAATGCATCCTGCGCTATTATGGCACAATGTATTTTAAGTTCAGGAATTTCCAGGGCACGCATTAAAGCACCACTATCCAGTTCTCCCGCCTCTGCAATAGTTTTATAAGTGACCCATTCCGTGAGATATGAACAAGTAGCTATAAGCGGCGCCGTTCCATAGGCTTTAAATTTTGCACCCATAATTTTGTCTTGAAGGATTTTCAATTGCAAATGAACGACGGCACCGTTCTCATAACTACCGACTGCTGCCCTCGCCACGTTTTGCTCATCAGGGGCAAACACCCCGACATTTTTAGGATGATTAAAATGCGCTAAAATTGCCTCGCTATATCTCATAATTCCCCAATCGGTGAAATTTCACGAAGATGGGTGACTACTTTGCGCACCTGGTAAATCGCCAAATCGATTTCTTCTTCTGTTGTATATCTACCGAGACTGAATCGAATCGTACTATTTGCTAACTCATCACGAATTCCCATTGCTCGCAAAACATAGGAGGGCTCTATGGTCGCTGAATTACAAGCAGCGCCCGAGGAGATAGCGAGATCACACAACCCTACGAGTAGCGATTCCCCTTCAACAAAATCAAAACTAGCACTTAAATTTCCAGGTATTCGCGCTTCATAATCACCATTCAGATAAACATGACCTAAGCTGTTAATGCCTTGCCAAAGTCTGTCACGAAGCGCTCGAATTCTAATAGCTTCAGTCTGCATTTCCTTACTAGCAATCTCACAAGCCTCCCCCATCCCCACAATCTGATGCGTTGGCAAGGTGCCAGATCGAAGCGATGATTCATGCCCGCCCCCGTGTATTAAAGGTTGTAAACGTACGCGAGGTTTTCGTCTCACGTACAAGGCGCCCATGCCTTTAGGGCCATAAATTTTGTGGGCCGAAAATGACATTAAATCTATCGCTAGATCTTGCAGGTTAATAGGGATTTTGCCTAAGCTTTGAGCTGCATCAACATGAAAAATAATTCCCTGAGATTGCGTAATTTCACTCATTGCTTTTAGATTCTGAATAACACCCATTTCATTGTTAACATGCATGATAGAAAGCAAAATAGTATCGGGTCGAATCGCCGCTTTTACTTGTTCGGGATGAATGATCCCATTTCGGTCTGGAGATAAATAAGTAATTTCAAATTTTTGTTCTTCTAGATATTTTATCGAATCTAATACCGATTTATGTTCGATCGCACTGGTAATGATGTGCCGACCTTTTCTTTGATAAAAAAATGCCGCGCCTTTTAGCGCTAAGTTATTTGATTCTGTAGCTCCCGACGTCCAGATAATTTCTTGCTCGCTTGCCTTAACGAGATTAGCGACCTGTGAGCGCGCTCCTTCCACCCATTCTTTCGCTTCCCATCCAAAGAGGTGGGAAGTAGACGCAGGATTACCAAAAACACCCTCTTTATCTAAACACATCACCATTTTTGCAACGACGCGATTATCTACAGGCGTCGTCGCCATATAATCAAGATAAATCGGTTTTCTCATGAATTCCCCAGCAAAAAAGCACTTATTTTAACAAAAATGAGTTACTCAGTCGAATTATGAAGTTATAAAATTCAGACAATGGCAAAGCAGTTAAACTTTAGTCACCTTATCGATGGTTGATAAAATCCCACGTAAAATATTCATCTCATTCTTTTCCAGAGAGGCACGATTGAACAATCGCTTTAATTTTCGCATCATTTGTCTAGGATTACTGGGGTTTAAGAATTGAATATTAATTAGCATGCTCTCTAAATGGCCATAAAATTTTTCCATATCCTCCGCATTTACCAGAGGTTCGCTGGGTTTGATGGGCAAATCGAATGCACTAATGCCAAGGTTCAGCTCGTAAGCAATAATCTGTACTGCAGCTGCAAGATTGAGCGAGGGAAAGTTAAGATTACAGGGTATAGTCAGATGATAATGACACATAGAAAGTTCATCATTAGTTAAACCCATACGTTCCTGACCAAATATAATTGCTACGGTGCTGCCTTTACCAAGGTGTTCAACCGTTTTTTCAGCACATTCCCGAGGAGTAATTAAGGGAATCGTTAGAGAACGGCTCCTGGAGCTAGTCCCACAAATGAGATTGCAATCCGAAACAGCTTCTTGTAATGAAGAAACCACCCTTGCATTCTCTAATAAATCTTCAGCGCCCGAGGAACGTGCCGTGGCTTCTGAATGAGGGTATTTTAAAGGATTAACCAGCCAAAGATCGTTAAAGCCCATATTTTTTATGGCTCTTGCACTGGCTCCAATATTTCCTGGATGTGTGGTATTAACTAATACAAAACGAATTTTTTTACTATCAAACATATGTGTCAACCCTAGGCAGAGCCTCATTGTATCACTAGTAACTACTTGCCCCTAGAAGCGGCCTAGCCAACTAATCATTTTGGTGGGGGCGTAGATACTATCACTATAGGGTAAATCCCAATATAGCTACCAAGCAATGCTATGTTATAATTTTCATCTTAATAAGACCGCGGATTTAAAAGGAGCACAAATGATCCACCAAGCCTCTTCATCACTAAAAGAACAAGGTTTCACTTTATTAGAGCTGATGGTGACCATTGCTATTATCGCAATTGTCGCAGCAATTGCTATTCCTTCTTATATTGATTATACAAAAAGGTCTCACTACAGCGAACTAATAAGCGCTACGGCACCTTATAAACTAGGGGTAGTGCATTGCTACAATATCAATGGATCCTTTAATAATTGTTCATCAGGTGATATGCCTAACAATGGAATACCTGCCGCCATTAATACACCCCCCAATAAAGCCAGCGCCATTAAAAAAATATATGTATCAAAGGGAGTTGTAGTTGCCGAACCCAATGCCGTTAATGGCCTGACTGCTGATCAAAAATATATTCTCACTCCAACCGCTTCAAACGGGGTTATTTCCTGGACAGCGTCTGGTAAAGGGGTAGATGATGGCATGGCAAAATAGTTAGCGATTTCGCTATTTTTAGACTCTAAAGATACCCACTCTCTTTTATACCAAAAAAATAGAATAAATTTAAATGAGACGTGAAAATATTGTATTGAATGGAATAGCATCTTACCTAGTTAAGATGGGCTATCTAACTGAACAAGTTATTCATTCCACTTTAATAGAGTCATTAAAGAAAAAAATACCCTTTATTGTCTACCTTGGGCAATGTAACTATTTAAGTTACCTCCAACTTGCAGAAGCCACTGCCAATTATTTTGGCTTGCCCCTCTTTGATTTAAATAGCTATGATCTTAACGTAATGCCAACGACCATTCTAAGTGCTCGCCACATTCATAAATATTTGGTGTTGCCACTTTTTGTTAGCGGAACGTATTTATTACTCGCTGTTTCAGATCCCACCGCATTCGATGTTAGCGAAATAAACTTTATTACGGGTATGGTAGCCATCATGTTGGTGGTCGAAACCGACAAACTAACCAAGATAATTGAGCAGATCTACAGTCATCAATTTCAACTTAAAAATAATGAGCTGGAAGAAAGCATTGCTTTACCCACGGCGGAAACACAATCACTTAATGATTTATCCGAAATCAATTATGACTCTTCCCCCTTAGTTAAATACCTCAATCACATTTTATTAGAAGCAATAGCCCAAAAAGCATCAGATATACATTTTGAAACCTATGAAAAATTTTATCGTATCCGATATCGTATTGATGGCATCTTGTATGAAGTGAGGCGTGAACACATTCATTTATCTCGCTTCTTAACAGCACGGTTAAAGGTTATGGCCAACCTAGATATTACTGAACGTCGCATTCCCCAAGATGGTCGATTCCAATTGTCACTTCCCAAAAATAGAATCATTTACTTTCGTTTAAATACCTGTCCCGCTCTTTATGGGGAAAAATCTGTAGTAAGAATACTCGAATCATCTCATGAAAGATTAAATGTCGAAGGCTTAGGAATGGACGCAAATCAAAAAGAGTTATTTCTCCAAGCGCTCTCTCATCCACAAGGGCTTATCCTTGTGACTGGCCCTACCGGTAGCGGCAAAACTATAACGCTCTATACCGCATTAGAAATGCTAAATAAAGAAGGTGTTAACATTTGTACCGTGGAAGATCCAATTGAAATGTATTTACAAGGAATAAATCAGGTCCAAGTAAATCCCAAAATCAATCTCACCTTTGCCGCTACTTTACGCGCTTTTTTACGTCAAGATCCTGACATCATTATGGTAGGAGAAGTTCGAGATCGTGAAACAGCAGAAGTCGCTATGAAGGCATCACAAACTGGTCATCTCGTTTTCACTACATTACATACTAATAGCGCGGTAGAAACCTTAACCCGCTTAGCCAGCATGGGCGTTGCACCTTTTAATATAGCGAGCTCAATCAAATTAATTATTGCACAACGTTTAGTGCGTCGTTTATGTCTGCAGTGTAAAGAGGTCATTAACATTTCTAGAGCCACCTCTGGGGTTTTGATGACTAACACAACGGGTAATGAAGTGATTTACACAGCAAGGGGCTGCAGAGAATGTAATCAGGGTTATAAAGGTCGTATCGGTATTTATGAATTGCTGCCAATATCGCAAAAAATGAGTGAATTAATTATTGCCGGCAAGGATTCTGTTCAATTAGCAGAGCAAGCTGGCAATGAAAATATTCTCAACCTAGCAGCCAGCGCCATGCAAACAATTAAGGCTGGGCATACGAGTATAGAAGAAGTAAATCGGGTTATTAATTTAAAAAACTAAATGGCAACTACTCACCCACAGTGATTAGTTGGCTAGGACGCTTCTAGGGGCGAGCAGCTACACTAAATGAAAACAAAACACGAAAATATTCATACTTATTCATGGAAAGGACTCAACGATTTGGGCCACCTTATTAAAGGTACGTCTATCGCCGCTAGTTTTAAGAATTTACAAACAGAACTTCGACTACGCAATGTAAAACTTATTAAAGCTCGCAAAAAGCTGCCATCGTTATTGAGACTCAATAAAACCATAAAGGCTAAAGAGATTGTTTTATTCAGCCAATATTTAAGTGATTTAATTGCTGCAAAAATCCCCCTTGTGCGCGCGTTAGAAATTATTGCCCAGGGCCATACTAACTTTTATTTCAAAACAATTCTTAGCAAGATAAAAGATAATATTTCAGCAGGTAACCTCTTGCATGTATCACTTTCTCTCCATCCTGATTACTTCAATCCACTGTTCATCAATTTAATCGCAGCAGGTGAAAAATCAGGCACTCTAGAAAGTATGCTTAAAATTCTGACGCTTTATCTGCAAAAAATTGCAACACTCAAAAATCGTATTATTAAAATGATGTACTACCCACTATTTGTCTCTATCACTGCGACAATAGTGACCACAGCATTATTAGTATTTATAGTCCCTCAGTTTGAAAATTTATTTAAATCTTTTGAGGCCGAATTGCCCTGGTTTACCCAGAGTATTATTTTGTTATCACGCACCATGGCACATAACGGTACATTAATTTTCCTAGCAGTCGCCGTTTGCATAGCCGGTCTTGTATTCTTATCGCATCACTCCCCAAAATTTAACCGCTGCGTCGATCTCTGGAGCCTAAAAATACCTATATTTGGCAAAATAGTACAAAAAGCGATTATCACCAGAACAATGATAACCTTGGCCACCACCCTATCGGCGGGAATGCCCCTGATTGAATGTTTGGAAATAACTGCCGCAGTAGCCAATAACCATTATTTCAAATGTGCATTCCTTGCATTACGGAGTGGCGTTACTTCAGGTCATAGTCTTTATAGCCTCTTTAATGCACAGAAAATATTTCCCACTATGGTTGGGCAAATGATTTTAGTAGGAGAAGAATCTGGCAATATTCAAGACATTCTCAAACGAATAGCCTTTCTTTATGAAGAAGACTTAGAAACATCTCTTAATGCGATGACTGCCCTTGCTGAACCACTGATTATGCTTTTTTTAGCGCTTATTATTGGCAGTTTTGTATTGGCACTCTATCTGCCAATTTTTCGACTTGGAACAATAGTGTAGGATTATAATGATAGATGATACGTTGATTAGACTTACCATTCCCTCTTGGGAACATCTAGCTGAAGTTTACATCCCCTTCTTAAAGGGGGGTGGTTTATATATCGAAACAATTGAGCAAGCATTTTACTTAGGACAAATAGTTCAAATAAACCTCAAACTACCGGATGAAATGACGACTTTACTAACCCAAGTCGCTCTTGTACCCGCAAAGAAAAATCCTCATCCAATTATAAAAGCGGTGGGCGTGGCACTTTGCGATGCTACCGTTAGTAACAAGCTGCAACGCTACTACGATAAGTTATCAAAGTGAGACTTTAGCACGTTGACCCAGATATAGTTTGGAGTAAACTAAGGCGCTATCAAACTTAAGCGCCTTAATAAAATATTCTCGGGCGCAGTTTTTATCTTTGATATGTAAAGCGCAAATGCCTGCATTTTCATAAGCAACACCCATATCCAGATAATTATCATCTTTAACTGCTAGATCAAATTGCTGCATGGCCACTTCATATTGTTTAATCCGACACAAAAAGGCCCCGAAATTATTATGTGCCGCTCCACCCAAAGGATTAAGTGAAATTGCTTTTTCATAATGGCTTCTTGCTGCAGCATAGTTTCCTACGACCTCATACCAATATGCGATTCCATACCACACCGCGGGTTCATAAACGTCCAGTTTTTTTGCGTACAAGAATTTTTGTTTCGCCTCTTTTGCGAAGCCTTGCTTTAAAAATGCAAATCCTAAATTAACATTCGCTTTTGCCGCAGAAGCATCATTATTGGGATCATTTAGGTCTAGCATTTTACACCCTGCCAAAAATAGCAACATCAAAACTAATACTATTATCCGGTAAAACATGCAGACTCCTCATTGTTTTGGCAAGCATAATCTGGATGTTTGCCGTTATCCATACAGGGAAATATCCTCAGTATTTTATCGCCACTTTGATACGGTATTTTATTAAAGCATGGCTTTGTTAGAATAATGAACTGTCCAGCCCATATGGATTGTTGCTAGCCTCTAAATAAGCGCTAAAAAGTGGCAGAATAGTTAACGTTAACTCTTGAGGAGAATCATGAAGTCCTATTTTATATTTGCTTGTGGGCTTTTATTGCCTGCCCTGGCGTATGGTCACATCTACGAATACAAAAATCAGCATGGCGGCACAGTATATTCCAATCACCCGCCTTTGATCTCTACAAAAACTACTGCCCATACCGCTCACAAATATACTCAGGTCAATACGTTTGTGACAAAACAAATACCTGCTTTACTACTTACGCAAAAAAATGATCAGCAACAGTAATCATGGTGTAATAAAGCAAAAACAGTATAAAAATTGATAGGTTTTTGTTCGTAATTTGGTTAAGCTAATTTAGAATACTGCTATTCCACATCAAACGAACCCTAGGTAACCTATGCAACCCATACTCAACATCGCTATTGCTGCCGCTCGAAATGCAAGTCGAGTCATTGTCCGGTCCATTGGCCGTCTAGACGCCCACCAAATTTCTGAAAAAGATAAAAATGATTTTGTCACTGAAGTCGACAAGGCTGCAGAAAAAGAAATTATTCAAACCCTTAAGAAGACCTACCCAGATCATAAGTTTATCGCGGAAGAAAGTGGTGTTCAGGAAGGCAATGAAGATTTTACTTGGATCATCGATCCGCTGGATGGAACAACCAATTTTATTCATGGTATTCCACATTTTGCGATTTCGATCGCTTTTCAATACAAAGGTAAAATGGAACACGGTGTGATTTATGATCCAATACGCAATGAATTATTTGTGGCCAGTCGTGGCGAAGGGGCACGCTTAAATGATCGACGCATAAGAGTCAGTAGTAATATCAAAATTGAAAGAAGTTTACTTGGAACAGGATTTCCCTTCAAAAACTTGCACCACATCCCTCTGTATATGAAAATTTTCGAACATATATTACCTCAAGTAAGCGGTATACGTCGCGCAGGTTCAGCGGCTTTAGATCTAGCTTATGTGGCGGCAGGACGCTTTGATGGGTTTTGGGAATTGGGATTACAACAATGGGACATGGCCGCGGGTGTATTGATGATTAAAGAAGCAGGCGGTCTAGTTTGCGATTTCTCAGGTGAAGAAAATTATTTATCGCAAGGCGATCTAATTGCAGGTAATCCCAAAGTCTTTAAAGGCTTACTACAAATGATTCACCCAATAGCCCAAACTTATCTTAAATAATCAGTTTTAATGAGAGATCAGGGATGATCATCAATAGGTCGAGCTTGCGGTAATAGATGCTTACGGTCTAAACCCATGGCCACAGCAAGCGAACCTGCCACGTAAATGGATGAATATGTTCCCACCACAATACCTATTATCAACGCTAACGAAAATCCTCTCAACATTTCTCCGCCAAAAATAAATAGCGAAATTACCACTAAGAGTGTTAGCCCTGAAGTCATGATGGTCCGTGATAGCGTTTGATTGATGGATAAATTCATAATATCAGTGGCAGATGCTTTACGTACCCGCCTGAAATTTTCACGGACGCGATCATATACGACGATAGTATCGTTAAGAGAATAGCCAATAATTGTTAATATTGCCGCTAATGCAATTAAATTAAATTCAATTCCAAAAAATGCAAAGACCCCTAAAATTAAAATTGGGTCATGAATTAATGCTACTGCTGCACTTATCGCAAAGCGATATTCAAAACGCAGCGCAATATAAAGCATGGTACCAAGTAAGGAGACCAAAATTGCAAGAACACCATTCGTAATTAAAGTTTTGCCCACCTGAGCACCAATATATTCAACCTGACGTAGCGTAGCTCCCGGCAACACCTTTAACATACGTGCTTTTATCTGTTCTTGATTTGCATTGGGCTGAGAAGAAATCCTGATTAAAACATCTTTAGATGTCCCATAGGCTTGCACAATAGCATCTTGAAATCCCGCGCCCGATAATTGCTCACGAATTAAATTTAGATCAGCTGCAGCCGGATAACTTACTTCAAGCTGCGTTCCGCCTGTAAAATCTAAACCCAGATTTAGACCATTGACGATGAGGGCGCCCAGAGAAAAGGCACACAATAATACTGAAAATATGGCCGCATAAACACGCTGACCCATAAAATCGATGTTGGTATTAGATTTGAAAAATTCCATTATTTAGCCCTGACTATTTAAATACCAATGGAAAGACGTTTAACTTGTTTTTTATTCATATAGAAAAAATTAACAAGGGAACGCGTAAAATAAATGGCTGTTACCATAGAAGTTGCCAAACCTATGGTTAAGGTTACTGCGAAACTTTTTACAGAACCACTACCCAGCGCAAACAGAACTACAGCCACAATTAACGTAGTGACGTTAGCGTCCACGATCGTTGAGAAAGCTCGCTCGTAGCCTGCCCTAATACTGGAAATGGGGCTCATTCCATTGCGCAATTCTTCACGAATTCTTTCATTAATTAGCACATTGGCATCCACAGACATACCTACCGTTAACACGATACCTGCTATACCAGGCAAGGTAAGTGTCCCGCCCAATAGTGAAAGAATAGCCACAATAAATACCACGTTTAAAAGTAACGCAAGATCGGCAAATAAACCAAAGAGCCGATAATAAAGTATCATAAATAAGAATACGAGCGACGTACCTACAACCAAGGATAAGATGCCTTTTTCAATATTAGCAGCGCCTAAGCTAGGGCCTACCGTTTGTTCTTGCGCAATATCCACGGGTGCAGTAAGTGCGCCTGAACGCAGTAGCAATGCCAAATTTTCAGCATATTTTTCACTAGATAGCCCTGTTATTTGAAAATTATTACCCAACGCACTTTGAATCGTTGCCACATTAATGACTTTTTCGACTTGGTGTCGCACTACCACCAGCTTGCCATTGATTAGTTTAGAATTTGATTTAGATTCGACATATACCACTGCCATTGGCTTGCCGACATTATCTGCTGTCACTCGATGGAAAAGACTTTCGCCGCCGCCGCCCAATCTAACTTGAACATTAGGACGACCATCTTCCCCAAAAGCAGAGGTAGCATAGGTAATTGAACTACCACTTAATATGACTTGATTCTTTAATAAAATAGGTCGGCCATCGTAGTCATATAACTTTGAACCCATTGGAGCGCTACCAGAAGCATCATGCTCAGTTTCTACCATTTGAAATTTCAAAGTAGCTGTTTTGCCTAAAAGATCTTTGGCTCGGGCAGTATCTTGTACGCCGGGCAAATCCACACTTACATGATCCCGACCTTGGCGTTGAACTACCGCTTCACTTACGCCCAACTCATTAACACGATTATTAAGAATCGTCATATTTTGATCCACTGCAAAATCAGTGATCTTTTTAATAGCGTCTTCGGTGAGCGTTGCTCTCAACACAAAACCATCTTCTTTTTTCTTCGTAATTAAATAATCAGAAAACTTTCGGGGTAATGATGAATAAGCTTCATTCAACGACTTTTCATCAGGAAATTGGATGTTTATAGCGAGCGTTGAATCAGGTAATGAATCAAGGTTAACAGAAGTATATCTAATATTGTCTTGTCTCAACTCATTAGTGAATGTATGAGTTTCACCTTCCAGACGTGTTTTAACTAAGGAATCTGCATCGACATGGACCAATAAGTGGACGCCTCCACGCAAATCTAATCCTAACTTCATCGGCTGAGCGCCAAACATTTGAAGTATTTTAGGTGTCCGGGGAGCAAGGTTAAGTGCAACGACATATTGCTCATTCAGGGTACCCTTAAGGATATCTCTCGCTTTTAATTGGGTATCCGGATTAGTAAATCGAATGAGTAAGTTATCACCTTCCTGTTTTATAGATTGGTAAGGCAAATGTCCTGTCTCTAGAATCTGTTTTACCTGGTTCGATAAGTCAGCAGGCAAAGCAGTCGTATTAGGAGAAGATATCTGCACCGCAGGATCATCACCAAATAAATTGGGTACCGAATAGATAATACCAAACACCAAAATGAGGGCGAAAGCCACATACTTCCAAATTGGATACTGTCTTTGCATGATTTTCCTTACTATTAACCTACTTTGTCTTTCGAGGTTGGCGTTACTCGATAGACTTTATTGTTCCTTTTGGAAGAACATTTGCAATAGATGATTTTTGGATGTTGATATCAACATTTTCTGCAATGGAAATGGTAACAAATTCGTCTGTCATTTTTGCAATCTTGCCAATAAGGCCACCTGCAGTGACGACTTCATCACCTTTAGATAATTCAGACATTAGCTTGCGATGCGCTTTTACACGTTTATTTTGAGGACGAATCATCAAAAAATAAGCGCCCACAAAAAATATAGCAATCATGGGAAGGAAGGAGGCTAAGCCACCATTTGCCCCAGCATTAGCGGAAGTCGCAGCCAATGCATCTGAAACACCTAAAAGATTTAAAAGAGTCATAGAATATTAATCTCCAATACACGCCACTTCCTGCTGGAAAGAGGCTAATTTACCTTGTTCGATCGCCCTCTGCAAATCAAACATTAACCTTTGATAATAACGCAAATTATGAATGGTGTTAAGCCTGGCCCCCAAAATCTCCCGACATTTGTCTAAATGGTGCAGGTAGGCACGCGTGTAATTTAGACACGTATAACAATCGCAATTAGCATCAAGAGGACCCAGATCAGCCTTATACTGTGTATTTCGAATGCGTACGACGCCAGTTGAGGTAAATAGGTGTCCATTGCGCGCATTACGAGTGGGTAAAACGCAATCGAACATATCCACCCCTCTTAATACTCCCTCAATTAAATCTTGAGGAGTTCCCACCCCCATTAAGTAACGAGGTTTGTTTTGAGGCATCTTTGGCATAAGATCATTCAAGACATGCAGCATTTCCGCCTTCGTCTCTCCAACCGACAGGCCTCCAATTGCATAACCATCAAAACCAATTCTTACCAATTCATCAATTGATTGACTTCTTAATTCGGGATAAACACCTCCCTGCACTATGCCAAACAAAGCTGAATTATTATCGTGGTGCGCTACCTTACTCCGTCTAGCCCACCGTAACGACATTTCCATGGAGCAGAGCGCCTCCTCATGAGTCGCGGGATAAGGGGTACATTCATCAAATACCATCACAATATCTGATCCGAGTAAACGCTGCACTTCCATAGATTTTTCCGGCGTTAACATGACTCTGTCGCCATTGACAGGGGATTGGAATGAAACACCCTCTTCCGTCAGCTTGCGTAATTTACATAAGCTAAATACTTGGAACCCACCAGAGTCAGTCAAAATAGGGCCTTTCCAGTGCATAAAATCATGCAAATCGCCATGAGCACTTATTATGTCTGTTCCTGGGCGCAACATTAAATGAAACGTATTTCCTAAAAGAATTTGTGCACCACTTGCAGACACCTCCTCAGGAGTCATTGCTTTTACGGTACCATAAGTCCCTACGGGCATAAATGCAGGTGTTTCCACGGTACCATTTTCAAACGTTAATCGACCACGTCTCGCACTACCCGCCTCTGCCAATACCTCAAATTTCATTTTCTTACTCACTTTGTTCTGAGCCTCGCTGATTTGCACTAACTATTATTCCTGATGAACATCGCATCACCATAACTGTAAAATCGGTAACCTGAACTTATGGCAGCTTGGTAAGTGGTCATGACCTCTTCGTAGCCTCCAAAAGCACATACCAACATCAGCAATGTTGACCTGGGTAAGTGAAAGTTAGTGATCAATGAATCGACACAGCGAAAATGATAACCGGGATAAATAAAAATATTGGTTTCGCCTGAGCAGGGCTCTAAATTGTCTTTACCCTGCATAGCGCTTTCTAATGCACGAACTGCTGTTGTCCCCACAGCAATAATTCTGCCATTTTTGGTTTTACACTCATTCACCAATTCACAGACATCAGGAGGAATTTCAAAAATTTCATGGTGCATTTTATGATCTTCAATCTGTTCAACCATTACCGGTTTGAACGTGCCCGCTCCTACATGCAAGGTGATAAAGCCAAACTTTATCCCTCTCTGTTGCAACTCATTCAGCAACAACTGATCAAAATGAAGTCCAGCAGTCGGGGCAGCCACCGCACCACTTTGCGCAGCGTAAACGGTTTGATAACGATCTTTATCAATTTCTTCAGCCTGTCGCTGTAAATAGCCAGGCAAGGGAATCGTGCCTACTTCACTCAGCAAATCCTGCAAGCACTGATCGGTATGAAACTGTAATTTAAATAAACTATCACTGCGCTCTAAAATAGTCACTTCAACTTCATTTTGTAATACAACAGTGCACGGTAGCTTCAAAGACTTATTTGCTTTTACATGTGCATAAGCCATTGCATTTTCCAAGATACGCTCGACGAGAATCTCCACCTTGCCCCCCGTCTTTTTTTGAGCATATAAACGTGCAGGTATGACCCGGGTATTGTTGAATATGAGTACGTCATCATCATTCAAAAGTGTAGGCAGCTCTGAAAAGATATGATGGTTAATCCCGCGATTCTGATTTAAACACAAGAGTCTACTTTCAGATCGATGATTCAGTGGATAACGCGCTATCAGTTCGTCAGGTAAAATAAAATTAAAATCACTCGTTTTCATAAACACCACTTTTTTACGGCAAAAAACTATACAATATGTGGGTATTGTTTACCAATATATCCCGCAGGAGATTACATGGAAATCACAGACTTGTTTATTAAGTAGCCTTTGTTATACTCACCCTTCCTTGCCGGGGTGGCGGAATTGGTAGACGCGCCAGACTCAAAATTTGGTGGTGGTAACGCCGTGTGGGTTCGAGTCCCACCCTCGGCACTCATTATTCAGCAGCCAGAAGTCCCCTCTACGAAACCTTGATTTCTCTACGCTGCATCAAGGCTACTATAATCGTAGCCTGGACGAGCGAAGCGAAATCCGGGATCACCCTCTCTCGCATAAATTACCATCTATCCAACCCATTCGCGGAGGAGGCCCCTTTTAATCTGCAACTCCTAAATGTTAAGAGGCAGCAATTAAATTGAAACGTTTGACACTTGCAAAGGGTTTAACCCAAGGTTTTAAAGCTAATTCAGTTTCTAATCGTTTCGCTTCCATCTTTGCTTCGGATTGGGTTTTGAATTGACCATAAATTAACACGAACCAATCTTTGTTTTTAAAGGTGGTTTTATATATTTTCGCTGCATTTCCCAGATGATGCTCTCTAACAAGTTTTGCAATTTGAACGCGATCAGAAGATCCTAATAACTGCACGGTATACCCTTCCCCTCCTGTTGGAGCCGCAGTTGCAATCTCTTCTTCAACCTCTTTCTTACGCATGTCAACCAAGGTCATATTTTGATTGCGAGCATCGGCAGTCGCTTGCTGAGCGGGACTATTTTTGCTTTCCGGTGCAGCGCTGTTTTCTTGTGCCGCCGTCTTATCTGGCATATTGGGTGTAACGGTTTGTTGTGGGGTAGAGGCAGGAGCTGATTTCTGCTGTGCCGTCATTAAAGCCAGAGCTTTAATCGCTTGAGGTTGTTTTTGAGCTGCGGATTTTCCAATCCATATTTTGGCCTGACCACTATCTTTAGGCGCGCCCCCCTTGCCATAATAATACATGTACCCCAGCGCATATTGCGCATCAGAATCGCCGCTTTCTGCAGCCATTTTAATTTGGTCAAATGAAAGAGTGGCCTTAGAAGTATTCATCGTCTTACTGGTATTCATATCGGCGGTGGTAGCCAATGCATTACCTACCGTAAAAAGACCAACAGCAAAACAAAGTATGGATAATTTAGATTTCATAAACAGCTCCTTTGCGAGATAAAACATTTTATTCTGTAAATTTTGGCTTGCAATAAGTTTCTTTAATAAAAAAAGCACTGACAATCCACGCAATAAAGAAACAAAGTGGAATAACGATTAACGCTATTCTGTAAGAATGCGCCGAATATACCTGCACATTGTTATACATACTTCCTTCCCAGTACTGACGTAATAAAATACCGACCAGGGGTTGAAAAAGGGCGCCACCAGCGACGACTGCCATATTATTAAATCCCATTGCTGCGGCGGTCACGCTGGGTTTATTATTATCTTTCACGATAGCAAAGGTGAGTATCTGGCCCGCCGTTGCAATGCCAAATCCAAATAATAGGACGAACATTAAACTTAAAGGTAAGTACGGTATATAGAGTATTAGAACGGTAGTGATTAAGCCTAATCCCGCGCAAGTTCCTAACAACGCCCCTCTAAGGCCTAAGCGATCTGACAACCACCCCAAAATAGGGCTGGCTATTCCCAGCCCTAGCCAAGTCATGGCTATTGCCGTTGCTGCAAGGGTATTGCTTATGTGGTACACCGTCATTAAATAAGGGACTCCCCACAACTCAGCAAAGGCAGTGATCGGCGCCCAGCTACAAAAAGCATATAAAGCCACCCACCATGTTTGAGAACTGCCCATTATATGTTGCAAGCTTTTAACTACCCCCTCGACGGGAGGCATCACTTTGTTTAGCGTAGTTTTAGGCTGATTACGAATAACTAACCAGATCAGCACGGTTAAAACGAAGCCGATTAAAGAAAGGAAAGTAATGGTTTGTCGCCACCCAAAGTGTGTGACCGCCGCAGCAAGAGGTACTTCACCCCCCATTGCGCCTACTGCAGCCAAGAGTTGGGCAACACCTACCAAGAAAGCAAAATACCGCACTGGAAACCAGCGTGCAGCTATTACGAGAACACTGATAAAGGCAAAGGAGGAACCCACCCCCATTAAAAAGCGCCCCGATGCTGCCAATGTTGCAGTAGTGGTAGTGCCAAAGAAAAAAGCCCCCAAGGAGCATACAAATACAGCTAAGGTTATAAGGATGCGGGCATTATAGCGATCGAACAAAAGGCCGGCAGGGATTTGCATAAATGTATAAGAGTAAAAATAAAAACTCGCCATAACTCCTAGGCCAGCTGCATCTAAACTCAGATCGCGCATCAATGAGTGGGTCATCACACTGGGTGAAGCTTGAAGTGCCATCTCATAAAAAAGAAATGCAGCCGCTAGCGCATAGACGAGATAGGCTCGCAAACTTGGGCGATTATTCAAGTCACTTATATCATTCATTAAGAAACAAACTTATTGGTAATTACTGCGGAAAGTTATGAACACGGGATGTTAGCATATAGAGGCCAACATGCAAAAGCGCACCTGCATTCTGCTGACGAAAAAGTGCCTACAAACCTTTTACGCCAGCATGTGCAAGAACTTGATCACGCTCTATCATATGCTAAAACGTGGTATTTAGGTTGTTGCTGAGCAAAGGATTGATGAATATCTTGGACTATATTTTGAAATACACCCAGTAACCCAATGAGCAGAAAACCTAGAAAAATGAACGTGATAATATTACTAATTGCACGCTTCATGTTGATCCTCCTTGATCAGTAGCTACATCCTGTAACCACATGAATTGTCTTAAAAGAATAAATACTCTAGCAAATTAATTTTAGGCAACAATACCAAAAAAGCCATTTTTCTGAGGACAAAATACCGCAAAAGATAGGGGGCTGAATAAAAAACTTATAATTCAATCAGTTATGAAAGAAATTATATTTTATACATCATGAACCTTTTATAAACGCTATTTCTCTGACAAAGAGAAGAGCAAATTTCTCACAGGGGAGGAAGGTTTATGCATACAAAAGCGGCTGTCTAAGAAGGCGGACTACCGCCAAATAGCCTCAGGATATCGTTAAAGGTGGCTAATACCATTAGCATAATAAGCAAAAATATGCCTACCTGAACGCTAATCATCTCAAACCGTAGCGATAGCGGGCGTCTGATAATAAATTCGATTAAAAAATTAAGCAGATGCCCTCCATCTAATCCGGGGATCGGAAGGACGTTGATGAAGGCTAACATAACGCTAATTAGAGCTAAAAATCCCAGAAACACACTCGCGCCTTGACGAAAAGCGTCGTCAGCCGTTTGGAAAATCGTGATGGGACCGCCCAAGCTACTTAAAGAAACCTGCCCCATAATCATTTTTTTAAGTACGACAAAATTAAATACTAGAAATTGCCAGGTCTCATTGGTGGCAACACCTAATGCAGGGAACGGAGGATATTTCCTAAGGGTAATCATATTGGCAGGAATACTAATGGGTGGCGGCTTGACTCCGATCGAACCCACATAGCGTAATCCTGCACTTTTTTTCTGAATTGTTATGCGTTTACTTTCGCTCTTATTATTCCGCGCATAAGTCACAGTAACTGTTTTACCTGGATTGGCATGAATCATCGCCACCAAATCATACCAATTTGCAATGCGCTGATTATTGAGGGTTAAAATTTTATCTTTCGGTAGCAAACCCGCCACCTGCGCTGGACTTTGCGGGGCAATAGTTCCAATTATTGCAGGAATTTCTGGGCGAAGTGGTTCGATTCCTAGGCTGGTTAAGGGCGCTGGATTTAACTGATTTACCACCCAGTTTTGCAAGTTCAAATTATAGTGAACGGGTAAATGCGTGAGCGCACTAATTGCTTCAATATCCATTGAATCCTTTTCCCCAAGCCGTTCCACGACGCGCATCACCACCTGCTGCATAGTTAAAGTAGGTGTTCCGTCGACTTTGATTATTTCATCGCCTGGTTGCAGGCCCGCACGCGCAGCAATTGAATTAGGCTGGACGCTGCCCACAACAGGCCGAAGCGATTCAATGCCCACCATAAACATCAGCCAAAAGGCTAAAATGGCAAATAACAGGTTGGTCATGGGACCCGCTAGAACTACTAGCGTCCTTGCCCATAGAGGTTGACGATTAAACGCTAAATGTTTTTCAGCCTCCGGAACCGCGACTTCTCTTTCATCTAATAATTTGACATAGCCTCCCAAGGGAATGAAGGCAATGACATATTCCGTCCCTTTTTTATCGTGGAACTTAAAGATGGCTTTACCGAAACCGACAGAAAAGCGTAGGACTTTCATTCCAAGTAGTTTTGCAACTACAAAATGTCCCGCCTCATGGATGGAAACCAGCACCAGCACTGTGATGATAAAAGCGAGAATTTGGGTGAAGACATCCATATGATTGGCCTTTGTTGATCCTTCTTTAAATTGTATACTCTTCTTAAGTGATTAAATACCCTAGTAAGAGAGTAACATGACTGTTAGAACACGTTTCGCGCCCAGTCCCACGGGCTATTTGCATATTGGTGGAGCGAGAACCGCTCTTTTTTCTTGGTTGTACGCCAAAAATCACCAGGGTGATTTTATTCTGCGAATAGAAGATACCGATCGCGAGCGTTCTACGGAGCAAGCGGTTGTGGCAATATTAGAAGGGATGGAGTGGCTAGGGCTAGATTATAATGAGGGACCTTTCTATCAAACAAAGCGTATGGATAGGTATCAGGAAATCATTGACCAGCTGTTAAAAGAAAATAAAGCGTATCGTTGCTATTGCTCAAAAGAAAGATTAGAGCAACTGAGAGAAGAACAAACTTCCAAAAAAGAAAAACCTAGGTATGACGCATTCTGCCGCAATCTTCAACCTACCGAATCTAATCAACCTTTTGTAATACGTTTTCGTAATCCAGAATCAGGGACAGTCACCTTTGATGATCAAGTACGCGGCTGCATTTCGGTGCAAAATTCAGAGCTGGATGACTTAATCATTGCGCGCACCGATGGCATGCCCACTTATAATTTTTCGGTCGTCATTGATGACTTAGACATGAAGATCACCCACGTGATTCGAGGCGATGATCATATCAACAATACCCCAAGACAAATAAACATTTTCAATGCTCTTGGCGCCACGCCACCTCTTTATGCGCACGTTCCCATGATTTTAGGAGCAGATGGGAAAAGGCTTTCCAAGCGTCATGGCGCTGTGAGCGTATTACAATATCGAGACGAGGGCTATCTACCGGAAGCCTTATTAAATTACTTGGTGCGATTAGGATGGTCTCATGGGGATCAAGAAATTTTCACTAAAGCAGAAATGATTGAGCTGTTTACGTTAGACACTATCAGTCGCTCAGCGGCTACTTTCAATCCAGAAAAATTAATTTGGCTGAACCAACACTATATAAAAACATCTTCCCCCGACTATATTGCAACTGAATTAGCGTGGCACTTTAATCGGTTGGACATCAACACGGCCCATGGCCCAAAATTGGTAGATGTTGTAGTAGCTCAACGGGAACGGGTTAAAACCCTAGTAGAAATGGTCGAACGCAGCCGATTCTTTTTTGAAGACAATTTAGAATATGATCAAGTCGCGATAAAAAAAGAATTAAATCCTGACTCTGGCGTGATATATGAAGCCTTACTTGATGCGTTATCGTGCATTCAAACGTGGGATAAAGAAAATTTACATGCAGCTATTGTTGAGGTGGCAGAATCCAGTGGCTTAAAAATGGGCAAAGTTGCTCAGCCGCTCAGAATTGCAGTGACCGGGGGTACACAATCACCCTCTATCGATCTCACATTGCAATTATTAGGTAAGGAGAAAACGTTAAAACGTTTGCGCGATTTTCTGACAAAATTGTCTAACGACGAACACAGTCCCAGCCCACAGGAGCCAGCCAACAACCAAACTTAGCGCTGGGTCTTTTGTATAAAATAACAGCATTTTTATTATAATAGGCGTTGTAATAACCTCCGGGAATTGCCGCAGGGTACTCGACACTTTTATACGAAGAACATCCCGCTAAGCCATACAATACACCTGCCATTAATGCAATTCTGATGTTTTGCATGAGCCTCTCCCTATCCTTGAAAAAACCCTATTGTAATGAAGGTGGTACTGTTAGTCACGTTTGGCATGCCGCAACTTTCGCAACCGAGCCCTCATAAAGGTATCTGACCTTACCTGAGACCCTATGTCTGGTTTTTGGAGGGATCAACTTGACAGCTTAGAAGTACAGACCTAGAATCGCTGCTCTCGGGGCTATAGCTCAGCTGGGAGAGCACTTGCATGGCATGCAAGGGGTCGGCGGTTCGATCCCGCCTAGCTCCATTTTAAATGATGAAAATAGTAGCCAGACACATACAAAAACGATAGAATGCAACGCTCTTAAATATGTCCCCATCGTCTAGAGGCCTAGGACATCGCCCTTTCACGGCGGTAACAGGGGTTCGAATCCCCTTGGGGACGCCAGTCTTAAAATTTTCTTACCCAATGTAGCCTGGATGAAGCAAAGCGAAATCCGGGTTTCCAGTCACGCTAAAACACCCATAGTCCGCGACATATCCAGCCTTGTTGCAATATTCTATAGCCATCTGCGATCTCAAATCAGCATTACGGCAAATTTATGCCCTACCGCTTAATTCCTCAAGCGCCCAGTATGCAGTTCTACTTGCCGTCATCCCGAGACGACGTGGAAGGGCGGATCGCAAAAGCGAAAACCCAAGGCAACCGCATCAAACTGAATTTCCCTGGATTTCGCTACGCTACATCCAGGCTACTTTGAGGGTGTTGTAGCCTGGATGTAGCGTAGCG
>JACCWJ010000033.1 GCA_013697705.1 Gammaproteobacteria bacterium
GGATCCAGCATCGGATTTGGATCCCGCGAATAAATCGCGGGACGACGGAGAGGGATGGGTTCCGGGACGATGGAAAGTCGAACCAATTTTTGTCCAGTACAAAGCCCATATAACACCCCTTAAAACATTTAATATTTTGTTAATATTTTTAGTTCAAACTGCTTTTTTATGTAAAAGAATGAAGGCAATATTATGTTAGATAAATCTATATCCACACCCTTTTTAATTATCAGCCATGATTCCAATAATCCTAATTATGTCTCCCTACTTATCCAGCTCTTACCTAAATTGAAAGAGCTTGGTTATATGCATTTATTTGAGCAATACCCTTTAGGGAACTCATTTACAGATCGCATGATCAATCTTGAGGTTCTCATAGAAACTGCTACCAATATAAAAGCCCTCGCTAAGGATTGCCAATACGACATCAAAAGTAATAGCGATCTAATGAGATTAGCTAAAATTGTATTTTCCGAGGATTACTCTAGTCCTTTATTCGACACCATGAAAGAAACCCTCAACAATTATGATGTAAGTGTGAAGCTTCAATCTTTTTTTCGAATATTAGCACAGCTCAGCATCAGCTATGAGGCAGCAGGATTGGAAATTGAAACCATAATAAAGGCCTACCTTAGTAACAAAACCTCGATGGTTCTAGTCGAATCATCTTTGATACCAGATTTACAAAAAGAATTGATCAAACGTTTTGGTGTGAAACAAGCTTGTTTACGTTTCTGTTTTTTTAATCTCACAGGTAATTCTTCTATCTTGAATAATAATAATACTTCCTTCCCCCTTGAAGTTACGAATATTTCCATATTGAATAAAACTCATAAAATAAAAGTGGCAACTATAATTAAAAAAATCACACAAATACAAGATAAAATAACATCCCAGACTATAATTACAAAGCCTGATTTAAGTTCTCAAGTAGATGTATTAAATAGTGAAGAAAACAACAATAATAATTTGGGCCAACTTTATGATGAAATTTTATTAGATATTCTAAGCAGAATGGTTGGAGCAAAAGATTACATTCATCTCAGCCAAGTGAACAAAAATCTTAACAGGATAATAAGAGATCCAAGCACCACATGGGGATTCTTCAAGCAAAATTACAACTTTCTTGTAAGTCATTATATCCTTTCACCTGATTTTTACACTGCCTCACATATCCGTGCAGGGAACAGGCTTATTTTTCAAGCAATGAAAATAATCAAGGCTAATGGTTACACTTCTGAAGCAGAGTTTTTATTTTTAAAAGCCATGTATAAACACGGTTCCTATCACGCCATGGAATTCATTCGACAGCTAGGTTCTCAGGGTGCCAGATGTCGATTGAATATTGATTTTGATAATTTAATTCCACGCTATCAAGAGAAGGCCGAAGATATTTTAATAAATGAGAGCAAGACCCGTTTCAAAACAGAACAAGAGCAGTCCGATTGTGCTGCCGTCATTACTACTCATCTAGAGATTCTTAACATTACGGTCAATACATTTATAAGCCTTTTCATGCGTATTTATAGAAGAGATAATGGTGTCTCTCCACAAAATATAGACGGTTTTAATATATCATTTATTAGAGAACGAAGAGCTGATTCAGAACCAGCAATGAAGAAAATGGAATCCCTTGAAGCAGAATATGAATTACAAGGTTTTATAGGAATGCGAGAACCGAAAGGTGCGGATAGCTGGTATTTACATACAGAAAGCCATGCAAAATTTGTAAAACTGGAAGAAGTGTTTCAAACACTATTCCAAGATTATATTGATACTAATTCCACTACAAAGGGTTACAACACGCCTGTAAGGCATTTTTAATTTGATTAAAGTTAAGGCGTAAATTTCATTACGCCTTAACTTTTTATTCTTGCCTGCTAAGAGATCCTCACTTAGTCATTGAAATTGCACATGATGGAGTCAGGTTTTCGATTTTACTATAATGCGATATCCAGCTTGCTTAGTGCGAGGGTATTCTACCAATACTAGACAACCATTTATTGATAGCTTAATGGAAAACACTACCAACGAGCTCTATGAAATACACATTTAATCTTAACTATTCATATCCAATATAAATAGTCACATCATTGTCTTTGTATTCTTCAAAATCAGCTCTGAAATTACGCTGACATAAAGTAGGATCTAGTGCCCAAATTGTTTTCCACGTCTCAATTATATCTTCTGGCGATTGGCTTTTAGATTTGTATACCTTGTAGTTTCCCGAAGGAATAGCGACCGCAGATAATCCCTTCGGAATATTACTAATACCTTTCACCGCATAACCAATCGTGATTCTATATTTACCCTTATACCCATCTTCATAATCAGAATATACAGCGAACACGCTAGAAGATAAAATCTCACTTAATGTACATTTGATCGAAATCTTTGAAAATTCGTCCCAAAGATTGCCAATTTTATTTTGATTTTTCGCTGCTTCGTTGGAAGTAATCATACTTAGTCCTACGACATTAAAATCATCTATTTTAGCCATAATTTTCCCCTGTATATTGAATAGTGAAATATTATATCGCATAGCCTACAGACAAACCTGATATTTTGTATCATGTTATCTCTGAGAAATCATCGGGATGTAAACATCAGTTTTATCTGAGTAATATATTTCAAAATCCAACCCCTTTTGTCGAGAACGTCCTGAGATAGGCATCCAACACCCATAAATATAACGCCAAGCATTTTCTAATTCACGTGCATTTCCCTGAACAGAAAATCGGGCATATTCTGTTGCTGGTAGTATATGATAGACATATTTTTCTTTTACTGCTGGGGTATTTTCAACTAAGAGCCCCACCGTGTAGTCAAATTCTTCTTCATCACTCATATCAGAATAAATTCCAAAAAGCTTTTTATTATCTATAACGTTAGGCATATAGAGGAGGAGCTTATCTTGAATTACTTTTTCAAAAAATATGGGGATATCATAGGTTTGTTGGCCGTTTTCTAGGGTGGTTCTGGTTTTCACCCCCCCGATTATTTGACTCGGAAGATATACAAAATCTAGCAATATATTTTCCGGTTGTTTAGGATGAATATTATATTGCAACTCTAATTTATTCATAATTTGAAATTCAGGTCTCTTCTTTCGAAATTCTCTAGGGGAAAGATGAAACATTTTTTTAAACGCCTTGTTAAAACTCTCAGGGCTATCAAATTGTGCTTCAAATGAAATATCAATAATACTTCTTTTTGTTGTAAGGAGCTGAATGCCAGCATTTGATAAACGTCGACGTCTAATATAGTTTTTTATAGTCAGACCAGTCATGAAATAAAATATTCGATGAAAGTGGGAGAGCGAACTGAATGCATGCTTTGAAACTGAAGATAGAGAAAATGTTTTGTCAAGGTTCGCTTCTATAAAATCAATCGCTTTATTTAAGCGTAAATAATATTCTGCTTTATTCATATACTCCTCCGCAACACCTGAATATCTCTTAAAAGCTTATCAGCGAGAATATTTTGCCACCACCAGGAAATCGTTCGCCATAGTCACAAATAAGCCACGCCCCTGTCAAATATTTGAATTTTAGTTTATCTACAGAGATCGTTATAAGCCCATCTTATCAAACTATTAAAATTGGAGGCAATTACATTAATTCCCACCTCTTAAGGAGATATGGCTTGCAAGGGATTTAATGTGTAGCAAGAAGGCTCAAACAAGCCATACCGCTATGGCTAGCGTTTTATGAGTCAACCTTTGAACCCTTGCCAAAAAAAATTAAATCACATCTGCTCGCAATGAGTCCAGCCACACTTGCATGTAAAGTCAGCAAAATAAAAACCAAAAGATATTGTTTATCGGGTACCAAGCCAGGTAGACTTTTAAAAAAATTCCAATAAAGACAGATCCCCGGGATGTGACACAACCTGGATTTATGGAAGCAGATACGAAGGAAAAGGTTTTTATGAAAGTTAGGTTATAAAGTCACATTCTTCTATCAAGATTTTGACAAGCTTGAAAAGATATCGATATCTAAAAGCCAGAGACTTACTATAGCGGCCGTGGGTTTTGTTGCTGTTAAGGGTCTAGCTAGGTTGGCTACAACCAACCTAAACACTAGTAGCCTTGATGAAATCAAGGTTTTTGTTGCAAGAATTCAAACACTTTGGGTTTCCTTGATTCCATTTCATTGCATCAAGGCTATAATTTCAGGTGCATTTTTTGTCGTATGCAAAGTTAAAATGCTGCGAATTAAGGATTTCTTCATAATTATTATTTAGAATAAAAAATCATGTAATCACATACGCGGAACAAAAAAATGGTTAAAGGTCATAGTAAAAAACAATACCCACAAGAATATGGGCAAAACCAGCAAATAAGTAAGCCAACAGTAATGGGAATGGTTTCCGACTGATCATTCTCATTCATAACATGTATGCGCCACTTTTTCTTGTGAAAAATCATTTAAATTCCGCTCAAAAAGGAGTTTTAAGATTAGCCGGGAATTGCATTAAATTGTGGTGTTCATCGATTTCGCTGTCACTGGCCAACCCCTTTCTAATTAATTTTTCAACCAACTTAAAAGGACTATCACTTCTCATTTCTTCATTGGGTTTGATCCAAAATGAACTTTCCTTACTACCAGCATACATCTCTTTAAATGCGTCACTAATTATTTTTGTGAACGCCTCCTGCGTAAAAATAGTATTATTATTTGAATCCTTAAACTGGTTAAGTTTAATCCAAATATGTCTAGCTACTTTTTTATGAGTAAAATCTTTTTTATAAAACTTTTGATCAGCATACCATTCAAAAAGTGCTATTGCTTTGTCCAGCGGATGGGCATTCAAAAGATGTTTTTTTTCTAATAAACTCTTTAGTTCTTTGATGGTCTTATAAACTTGGGGTGCCACATGTTGCAAGTAATCTGCTACATCTCTATGGGTAGTGTGATCAAGCGGGGTTCCCCTGCCGGGGACCACGGCGTTAATATCTGCCCCGTTTTCAACAAGATATTTCACCATCTCCAGCGAGTCATTCACTGCAGAGTGAAGAAGAGTGTAGTTATTGACTTTAACCGTAATGTTAATGTTGGCACCCTTTTCTATTAGGAATTTCACTACGTCTAGCTGCCCAGAGCGTAATCCGGAGTTTAATGCGCCATGAATCACTGCCGCATTCTGAAAGTTTGCGCCTTTATTAATAAGTAATTTAACTATATCTAAACGCCCGCTCCTAGCCGCCACATAAAGAGGGGTTGAAGGGGTTTCATCATTTCCACTATTAAGGTTGACGTCCGCGCCCATTCCAATAAGTAGTTTTCCCATCTCCCATTTTTCCTTCTGAAGAGCCCTAATAAGTGGAGTAGCACCGTTGCTATGTATGTTGATGGGAGCACCCTTTTCATGAAGAAATTTTACACACTCTAAATGGCCATTTTCCACAGCTAGACAAAGCGGAGTTATGGCATTTTTAGCAGAAGTATTGATATCTACGCCTTTTTCATGAAGAAATTTTACACAGTCCAAATGTCCATTTTGGGCTGCGGCATGGAGAACGGATAGATTATTTTTACTAAAGAGATTCATATCCGCGCCATTCGCAATAAGATATTTTACTTGTGACAAATACCCGTTTCTAGCCGCTATAAAAAGTGCGGTAAAGCCATTTTTTGTAAGAGGCTGATTAATATTTGGGTCTTTAGTTTTATATAATAGGGGAGGAAATTGCTCTTGCTGATTCAATATCACTGCTAAAATAAGCTCGAAATTTGCGGGATCCGCGGGTTCATAATCATGGCTACACAGCAGCAACTGAAGTTTTGCGATTTGCTCAGGGCCTTCAATATTTTTTGTTTCTTCAAAGGCAGCGTTCAATAAGGGTTGAGCGGGCGTTAATGCCCAGTTCAACACACACTTTTGCTGATAATTCTTTATATTCGTATCCAGCAATAGCTCTAAAAGGGTAGTTTGAGAGAAAATCGACGCATTTTCTTTTATGAAACTCGCAAAATCAAATTTATCTTCTTTTATACTGAGATAGAGTTCATGATAAACGCCCCACCTAGCATCCGATTTTTTGACAATAGTATTCTCTTCGTGAGTACGGTAATAAGATTTAACATAACTACTTTTAAACTGTTGATAATAAATATCTTCTGCTAAAACCTGACCTTGTTTTTCTTGGTAACTTAATTTGGTATGCTCTTCCGGATAATAAAGTTGTAACCTTTTTTTCCAGAGCCCTTTGTTTGAAGTTAGTTGCTGTAATTGGTTACTGCTAAGCAGGAGATGTCCGATGTCTCTAGCAGAGATTTTATCTAAAATTAGCATTAGTATGTCAACAGGCAACTGCTCTAAAATTGAGAATTCGTGTTGAAAATGCATATTTATCACCAATTAACCAATAATTACATATAATCTGCAATATTGCGGGAGCCAATACCCCAGCCTTAATCTATGATAATTTATTATAATTAACGATTTATTAACTGCCGAAAACTTAACCAATATCGTCTGCACACAAAATCTCAGATCGACAAAATTATGGGGTATGGAAGGTGGAAAAATTTGGGGACTTGCAGGATCAGAGTGTCTCAAAGGATCGGTTTCGAGCCATAGGATTAAAAGAAAAACAACGTTACGATTATTATTATACACCAGCATCAGATGGTCAGAATAATATCCCTATGCCATTCTGGTTTTGAATCCAAGAAAATATACATATACTACGGCTTAAGTTAGCGCCCCTAAGGGCCTTGATGAATTTATTTTTTATTTGCTGACATTTCACAATAGTATATACTCTTTTTCCTCCAAAACTTCGGGAAATCAAGTCTTTTCCCCATTATTTGTTTCATCGCAAACTAGCTACAAAGGGTTGAAAAATGATCGTTGGCATAGATTTAGGCACTACTAATAGCTTGATTGGATTTTGGGATTCAGGAGAGGTTAAGTTAATACCCAATGCTTTAGGTGAATTTCTCACACCTTCGGTTATTAGTTTTGATCGAGATAGTGAAACTATACTTATCGGAAAACCAGCTTTGTTCCGTGCTGTGACGGATACTGAAAGCACAATAGCTAATTTCAAACGTTTTATGGGATCCAGTAAAATATTTCAGCTAGGCAATTACGCATTACGAGCTGAAGAGCTAAGTTCCTTAGTCCTCAAGCAATTAAAAGAAGATGCCGAAAATTATTTAGGAACTTCAATAGAAGAGGCGGTAATTTCAGTCCCTGCTTATTTTAGTGATGCTCAACGCAAGGCCACTAAAAATGCCGGAAAATTAGCCGGCTTAAAAGTAGAGCGGCTTATAAATGAACCAACGGCAGCAGGCATTGCATATGGAATACAAGAAAGATTTGAAGAGACTAATTACTTAATTTTCGACTTAGGTGGTGGGACCTTTGATGTATCTATATTGAATATGTTCTCTGGAATTATTGAAGTGAGAGCAAGTGGTGGTGATAATGCACTAGGCGGAATAGATTTCACTGAAATATTAGCTGGCATGTTTTTTGAATATCATTTAGCCAGTAAAAAAATTAAAGAAAAAGAAATCACTGCTTCTTTTAAACAGAAAGTTTTTGAAGCGGCTGAGATTTGTAAGCTTAGACTGGGAATCACTTCTGAACCCAAAATGATAGTAAATTGGAAATCGAACAGCTATGAATTTACTTTTACAATTAAAGATTTTGAAAAAAAAGCTGAGCCTTTATTACAGCGAATAATAGAACCTGTCAAAAAAGTGTTAACTGATGCTAACTTAAGTCCGTCTACGATTGATCAAGTTGTTTTAGTAGGTGGAGCTAGTCGGATGCCTATCGTAAAGAATCTGGTCGGCAGGATGTTACGAAAATTTCCTTTAAGCCATATTGAACCAGATAAAGTTATTGCTCACGGCGCAGCAATCCAAGCGGGTTTAAAGAGTTGTGATAAAGCATTGGATGATATTGTAGTTACAGATGTTAGTCCCTATTCGTTAGGTGTGGCTGCTTATACGCAAAATCAATCACGAAGTGATGGCACTATTTATTTCGACCCTATAATAGAACGCAATACCATTGTGCCTACAAGTAGATCAAGGCAATACCATCCCATTGATTTAAATCAGCGAATTGTGGAAATCAAAATTTACCAAGGAGAAAGCTTTTACGTAGAGAAAAATATTTTATTAGGGGTGCTAAAAGTTGAAATCCCAAACGGTCTGAAAGATCGATCATTCGAGATAAGATTTACCTATGATATAAATGGCTTACTCGAAGTAGAAACTACATTTCTTGAAGTAAATTTTACCTCTCGTTTAATTATTGAAGGAAATCCGGGTACCTTAAGTGAAATTGAAATCCATGAAAGATTTCAACAACTTAAGGCATTAAAGCTTCACCCTAGAGAGCAGGCTGAAAATAAGTTGTTACTTAATCGAGCAGAGCACCTGTTTGAAGATTTGCAAGGAGAGAAACGTGTTACTCTGGGAAATTGGATGAAAATCTTTTTAGCGGCATTAGATACACAAGATCTCGCCCACATTGCCCGAACAAAGAAGGACTTTGAAAGCATCCTAAATACCTTAAATGCTGAAATTTGCCCAATTTAAAGTGAGAAAAATGTGAATATCTGGGACATATTAGGAGTTGAAGCTACTTATGACTTGGCTCTTATCAAAAAAGCCTATGCAAAAAAGCTGAAAGAAAATAAGCCGGAAACTAATCCGGAGGGTTTTCAACTACTCAGACATGCATACGAAATTGCTCAACAGTACGCTGCTGGCTCAAAGATAAGTGATGAAATCAAAATAGATAATGTTCAAACCACTATCAATCAAGAACCTCCAACATTAGAGGAGTATAGCAACAAACATACTGTCTCTGAATTAATTCATGACCTTTTAAATCTATACGAAAAAGACGAAGAACTAGCTGTTAATAAATTAAAATTTTACCATGAAAGTAGATATTTTGATGACTTTGTATTTGCTGATCACTTTCAAGAAATACTGGTTACCAACTTATTAGGCAGATCGATTCGAAAATATAATTTCGTATGTTACGCGATCGAAATATTTGATTGGGATAATGGAAATAAATTTCAAACAGTAAATAGTAGCTTCCGATTAGGATTAGCGAATCTTTTACACCGAATAAATCCCTACCGTCGCTTAAGAAATATATTTTTTCTTGCTAGTATCAAAACCAAAAAACAAGCGAAAGAACTCAAATTGAATTGGAATGATTGTTATGCCGCTAGAATAATGCTTCAACCTCACAGCAAGTTTAAATTTAGATTTATAAATATGTTTGTTGGTGATAAGAGAAATGCAATTTTCAACCTGGTGGATAGCACTATAACCACTTTTCCCGAAGTGATTGGAATGGGATTATCTATTTCTTCTTATGCTTGGTGGCATAAAAAATGGATAAAATTCAAAACAAAGAAAGGAGTTACATCCCCCTTTTTACAAATGGTAGGAGGTCTCATTGTCTTTTTACTTATCCTTTTTTGCTTTGCAAATTCATCATTCAATGAAATAGTCAGTAGTGAAGATCGTGTAAAGTTGCCACCAACAAATCAGTCATCTAAAACCGAAGGTTCTCCAAATAGGAGACAAAATCATTTCCGTAAACATGCATATACTCCCATGTGGGAGAAAGAAACAGAGCACGAGCTAATGCGCAATACAGGCATAGATTTTGAAAAGACTGGGTAGACTTGACCAGGGTCAAGTATACACCATCACATATTATTTTCACGGCCTAAATGATTGCACTATATCGTCATACTCAGCTTCAGCTCCTCTTCTCCACATATAACCACCTACCACGCTACCAACAGCAGCACCGACCGGGATTGTCACAAGTTCGGCGGGTGGAAATATTGCTCCGACTGTAGCGCCTATTTCAAGACCTATTTCACCACCCATCACAGCTCCAGTAATTCCGCCTGATACTCCTGATATGGTACGTGTTACATCTTTATTATCGACAGCTGAGGTAATAATTTCCTGTAAGCCTTCAACAAACATCATTGCAAAATTAGTTTTTGCAGCAGCTTCGAAAAGTATAGGAGATAATTTGTAAAACCCTTTTTGTAGCGCCAAACCAGTTTGTTGTAGTTCTTTTCTTACAAGCTCAAAGGATTCTCGATAGGTGATAACTCCATCTCTAGCTAAACTATTATAGAGTCCGATTCTGTATTGTTTATCATTCCAGAACATCAAAGACTCATTTCCTTTTACCAATTATGCTATGCCAGTTGGATACTACGCTGACAATTAAAATCGTATTCTAGTTGCTCTAATTCAAGACGGAATTCATCTCTTGGTTTTATTAATATTTCCTCAATAGTTTGTTTTAACTCTTTTATTTCTGTACTAATGCTCTGATTGACTACAAAACGATTGTAATAATTCGCATCACCCATAATTCCGATCAAGTCGTGGTTTACACGATCAATAAGCCTCTTTATGGAGTCCCTAATTTTTTGTACTTGACCATGAGATATAGAATTGGAATGTAATAGCTTTGGCAGTTCCTTGCCTAAGCCATTTAATTTAGAAATACATTGTTCATAAATTACCAACTCATCTTGATGATAGGCAGGTAAATCTTCAGGCTTAGCTACTTCGATTAAATTAATACCCCGGAACATTGCTAATGCCGTTTTTTGAGCACGAGCTAAGGATAGTATTTGAGTTTTAAGATATTCTTGTGTTTTTTCTTTTTTAATTTCGGCTAATATGTCTGAGGGACTCGAATTGGAATTGGGATTAGAAAACAAATTATTTCTGTATTTTCCACCAACTGGGTGTTTCTTTTGGAGTATTGAATGTTGATGTAATCCGAGTTTAAAGGCGCCGAACTCAAAAAAGCGTTGGCTCGATGTTAACTTCCGATCAGGAGACTCCTTTTTATTGCGAGCTAATAATAAAGCGGAATCAAATAGACGCTGACTACTTTCATCTAGCGTCATTAATTCTCCGTCGTCTAGGCAATCTTCATAAGTTTCTTCAAAGGTTTCAGCTACTGGAACTTGAGAATTTCGATAGGCCAAATACATTGTTTCAAATAATTGCGATCTTACTTCTACAAATAAAGGAGATTTATTAGTGATGGCAAGTGAAAATTCGCGCGCCAACTCATAAGCATCAATTCTTAAGGCTAATTGCGATAAATAAAAATAAATTTCATCTGAATTAGTATCCGAACTTTTTAATTTCGGTAAAAATGCAGTTAAATCCTCTATCGTATAACTGATATTGCAGACTTTTTCTAAAACTTGTATTTTTTTCAAAAGTGCAATCAATGCTTGGGAAGAAATAGCCTCACTTATTAGTTCTTTTAGAGCAATGTCGTACTTGTCAGTAATAATAGCAACCCTCATCGTTGTGAGCTTGTCTATTAATTCTAAAATGGATTCAGTTTCAAAAATGGTTTTAGGGTCTAAGTCATTATGACTTAAATTTATTGTTTTCAGAGTTTTTAGTTGAGGTAATTGTATGGTAATTTCTTTCCAATCTTCAACTGTCAGCTTGTTAAGACGATTATTAGATAGATCAAGAACTCTTAGACTGCATTTTGTCATAGCAGAAAATATAATAGTGATATGATTAGATTTTTGTTCGAGGGTTACCCCTAGCTTGCAAAAAGAGAGATTTAATTCTTGTAAATTAACTGGTAGAACAAATTTTGGCAAAAGATTATGCTCGTCTTGGCCTTCATATATGAAGGAATGAACCAAAGCATTGTTTCTAAGATCAAGTAATTGTAATTGATCGTAAGCGGTAATTCTTCAGCCTCTAGCCAATAATAATTTTTTGTCGATATTAAAGGGCAACAATAATTCAAGGTCATCATGCTCAGAGCAAAGCGGTAGTGTTTTTAAAACATATTTGAACCAAT
>JACCWJ010000034.1 GCA_013697705.1 Gammaproteobacteria bacterium
CGATGCTGGATCCCGCGATCAAGTCGCGGGACGACATGAAGGGTGGGTCGCGGGACGACGTGCCTGACGATCTCGGGACAAGGTGCCTGGCGGTCGCGTGATGAGGGAAGAACTAAGTTGCGCAACGATGGCAAATTGAGCTACGTTTTTATCCTCGCATCCTATCTATTTAAGATTAATTTAATATACAAGTGTTAAGAATATTTCTTAAATTAAATTAATTGTGGGAATAAGAATGACATTTAGCGAAGAATTTAGACCCCTTGTCGAACACCTAACACTACAGCTTTTAACTATAGCAGTTGAAAAGCGAGTAACTATTACAGAAGGTTTTACCTTCGCTAATAATATATTGGGGGTAGATGCCAAGAAGACATTACAGAAACTCGAGCAGCTTCGCAACGATATTGATAACCAAGGATTTACTCTCCCAGAAGATAAGGAGGGGTTAGATGTAAGACTAGAAGAAATAAAAACGCTTTTAAATCTTTCAAAGATGCGTCACAAAGTTAATCAAACAACGCTCAAGAGTATAACCCTTAAATATATCATCAATAATTTTTCCCTTTTCGACTCCCGAGTTCACCTCTTACCTTTAGACCTGCAAGAACTTATAACCGTGAATCAAAATTCTAGCGAGGTCCAAGGTCAACTAATTCCTGAAGTCAAAATAAAAATAAATAGTATACTTCAGGATCACTTGAAATATCTCTTTACATTATTATTGAATCCAAATCCTGGGATTAGGCTAATTGACATTCTATTAGTTAGTGCATGCATCACGGGCGATATGGAAGTAGTGCGCCGGTTAGTTGATCTCGGTGCAAATATTAATATCAAACTTTCTGGGATTTTGCGCGATGTCATACCACTTCATTTAGCCAGTATCTATGGTCACAGTGAAATTGTAACGTTGTTATTAGAATGCGATGTTAATGTAAATACACAGGATCGGCATGGTAACACACCCATGCATATGGCTATTATATGTTGGCAATATTCCGTCATCAGGAATTTGATGAGTGCAAAAAATATCAATTTAGAACTACATAATCTAAACCACCATACTCCTCTTATTATGGCTGCGAATGAAAATAATTGCACCATGGTAAAATTGCTGCTTAAATCGCCCCAACAAAGAAATCAGGCACGTACTCTATTAAGTTTAAAATGGTTGTCTAGAAACGATGCATGGGACATCCTCTGCTTACTCCATAAAGAGAATACTTCTATTCCCAAAGAAAAGAATGAGTCTGACGATAAATTCAGCTCGCTTCATCACGCGATAATGAACAACAATGCGAACATGGTTAAATATATTGTTAGACTACCGCAGGTTAATTGTGATGAGAAAAATTATATTGGTCAAACTCCCTTGGCATTGGCCATAGATATAAAGGCTGACAATGAAATTGTTACTGTTTTAGCAAATTTAACTCAAGAAAACTTTGCCTTCGAAAGGCTTAACCTATTTGAACATGCAATTTTGAGTAAAAATTATGAACTTCTTAGAGTGATTGAAAATCGCGCACCTGAACTTTTACCACCGCAACCGCATAAATATAAAAATAATAAAATTAATTATATCGCACTTCTCCAAACTAAAATTGCTGAGTTTCACGAATGTGACAAAATTTGGGGCAATCAAATAGACAAAGATTTGAAAGAGGCTGTGAGAGCTTTGTTATATTATCTCCAAGGCACGAAGAATAATGATAAATGGTTTGCTAAATTATGTCGCCAGGCTCTGACTCTTTTAGAGTCATCTTTCCCAGAGTATATTAATAAATTAACAGTACTGCATAAAATTGTTACAGATAATCTTCCGCGTGGTGAGCTTAAAAAGGAAGCAGAAGCATTTTCTAAAGTAATACAATTTGCAATTTATAAATGTAAACTTATTGAAATACTCATTGATATCGATTCCAATACAGAAGAGTGGCCTGAGATTGCGTCTTTGATTAGTCCCGCTGATTTAAGCATAGTCGAGCAGGAGCGAATATTAGCTATAACTGCCTCACTCCAAACTAAAGATAATAAAATAGAGGATCAAGAACCCTCGAGCAATGAGGATCTCAATAATAACAATAGAAAGATGTAACCTCGAGAAGAACAAATCCTCTAAGTAAGAAAATACAGAGCATTAATGATTTAAATTATAAACCAGATAAGTGGCACGCTGAATAAACAAATCTTATCAATACGAAATGCCAATTCATTTGAGTTTGCGTCTACCAAACGCATAACATATACATTTTCAAAAAGTATGAACAGCAACACGACATAATTAATTATCATAAAAGTGTCGACATAGGTTAAATAACCTAAGGGAGGCAATAAGGAGGGCATTATCTTAATATAAAACCTCTGCGCTCTACCATTATTGTTTAGAGCCAACCGTTACACACCGTCCCCTACGCATCCACAGCTACTGCCAATGTAGCCTGGATGTAAGCGAAGCGAAATCCAGGAAACCCAAATACGTATGCAACACACCGCCTTCACCCTGTAGCCACCTTTATACTAAGAATAGAACTTTCGTCTGCTTCCAATGTCTTTATAGAAGAGTGATGATTTGGTGGCTCCGGCTGATATCGAACCTTGGAAAATAAAGTGTATGTAGGCACAATGAAAGTCTGTGGACCGGTATCCACTATATGCTCTATATTTTTCAAGCTATGTAATAATTCTTGTTCGTATTTGCATTCTTCTTGTAATTTTTCACAGATTTTCGTTTTATCGTTAATTAATTTTTTTCGTTCAGATAATCTTTTGGAATTTTGGTAGGTTTTGTAACCATAATACGCTCCATAACCAAGGGACAAAGTAAGGGCTATGCTAATTACAATTGGCCCTCCGAGGATAGCGGCCACCCCTCCTAAACCAACTCCCACGAGCATATAATGACTGCAAACAAAAAAACTTCCGAAAATAACGGCCGACAGTGTAAGCCCTTCAACACTTGCTTTGATAGCTTTAGATTTTGTATTACTGGCTCTAATTTCAGGCTCATCATAGATCGGCAAGCTAGGATATTTTATTTTTAGTTTCATATCCCGATTAGAAAGGAGTGTTGTGAGTAAAGCAGACACTAGCTGCTTATTCCGAAATACAACATTTAACTGATTTGGATCATATAGCAGAGTATCTGCGTCTATTCCCTCTTGCATCAAGATAGCCTCCAAATCCTTGGCTTTGTCAGTTTCCTTTGCCAGTGTTAATATTTTGTCCAGAACAAGTCGAGCTCTTCGCACAAAATTTTCTTTTCTTCTCTGAAGTACTTCATGATAAATGAGCTCCTGACATAAAACAGAGGTGAATCGTTGAATAAATTTATCCTGTAGTTTCTTAGTCTTGTTAATATTTTTCCAGGATAAAGCAACTCCTAGCGCGAGAGCTGACAAACAAATAATGCCAATCAAACCCGTCATAACCATAAAACTAACACTGGTTATGTATATAATTGACCAAAATATATCAAGGGCAACACTAGCGCTCAGTATTCCTTGTGAAACCGGTAACAATAATTGAGAAGTATCAGTAATATTTTTTTTAAATAATTGCGCCTCTTTAACCGCTGCTAATATTTTTGCATCAAACCTATTGCTTTCAGCCATATTTATCAGCGTTTTAGTAGAAAATTCTTTAAGTAGCATATCCTGAGCCTCTGATTAGATTATTAATCCAGGATATCTTATGAAGTTGTCACCAAGATGACTGCAAAGTGACAAAAATGTCATTTAGCATTGCGGGGAGAGGTTAATTATGAGGAAAGATAAGTTTTACAGAAGTCCCCTCTCCTAGCGCGCTAGTGATTTGAAGACTGCCACCATGTAATTCCATAATAGAACTTACGATTGAAAGACCTAAACCCAGACCGTGTGCGTAAGTGTCATCATGTTTAATTCGATAAAAGCGATCGCAAATGTAAGGAAGGTGTTCTTTTCCAATGCCAATACCATTATCTCTAACATTAATATAAATATTACTATCGTCCTTGGTACAATTAAGTGTAATTTTGCCCTTATGAGACGTGTAGCGAATGGCATTAGAAATCAAATTATTCAGAACACGACGCAACAAATTAGGTTCGGCTAATACTTCTTCGTCACCTTCAACAAGAAGGGTGATTTCATTTTCTTGTAGCAGTGGTTCAAAATTTTCAGCGATTTTTTCAAATTCATTAACCAATGCAATCTTTTGACAAATTAATTTAATTGAAGGATTTTCTGTACGAGCTAAAAATAATATATTTTCAATCATGCGTGAGATACGGTGATATTCTTCTATACTCGATGCAATAACTTCTTCATATTCATTAGCGGGGCGTGGTCTGGAAAGCGTAATTTCTGCTTCACCCATCAAGTTATTAATGGGCGTTCGTAATTCATGCGCCAGCTCTTTTGAAAATAAAGATAATCTTTTGAAAGCATTTTCGATTCGTTGCAACATATTATTAAGTGCAGAGACGAGTTTGAGTAATTCTTTTGGGCAATGATTAAGTGTTATTGAATTTAATTGGGAAATACTAATACGTTCAGCATAGTGAGTAATTTCATTTAAAAACCGCATACCTTTTCTAGCGATAAAAATACCCAGCAGAGTGGCACCGACTATTCCTAAAAATAAGACGAAAAACAAATTGCGCTGGTAAGTCGCGATGATTTTTTGTTGTGGGGTGATATCGAGAGCAACCTCAATTAATTTTATCGAATTGGTATCGCCCACCTTTGCAAGGGCAGAAATAAGTAAGTAAGTATTGTTATTATTTGCTGTAATGGTGTACGTTTCTTCCGGATCTTCAGTGGCTTTAGCAGGTGACGGAAATTCAACATCACTAAAAATTGATCGCATGCCTTCGGTCATTGCACTCACCTGATTGGTCTTAGGGTCAACGATGCGCGCATAATAGTGATATTCGGAGGCCTCTAGTTCTTCAGGTACCCATTCTAATTCTTGAGACAGTAATGCTGAATTATTCTGATGTTTATATAGAATATTTCGTAATACGCGAATTTCATCCTTAACAAATTTTTCATTAGCGTTACCGAGAGTGTCTGTTAGCGCCCAATACGCATACAAACTTATCATCGATAACATAATGCAAGAAGTGACAGCGTATAAAATACTCAAGCGTGCAGCAATAGATATTCTTTTAAAAAAATTAACGTATTTCGAGAACATACCCAGCGCCGCGTACTGTGTGAATAAGTTTTTTATCAAAAGGATCATCTACTTTACGTCTTAGACGTTTAATTGTGACATCTACGATATTAGTATCACTATCAAAATTGCTATCCCAGACTTGCTCTGCAATAAGCATACGTGAAAGTAACTCACCTTGTCGTCGCATTAGTAAAGAAAGCAGGGTGAATTCCTTTGCAGTAAGATCTATGCGTTGGCCTTCACGGGTGACTTTTTGACGTAGCAAATCCATTTCTAAATTTTCGATTTTTAAGACTTCAATAGGTCGATTTAAACCACGACGCAGCAAAGTTCTAACCCGCGCTAATAACTCCGAAAAGGCAAAAGGCTTCACCAAGTAATCGTCAGCTCCCAACTCGAGACCTTGAACTCTTTCGTTCACTTCATCGCATGCAGTAAGAAAGAGAATCGGAATTTCGCTCAATTCACGAATTTTTTTAATGACCCCCCAGCCATCGATTTTAGGCATCATCACATCCAAAATGATTAAATCGTAACTGCTGTTAATGGCTTGAAATAAACCTTCTTGTCCGTCCGGGGCCGTGTCAATAGTAAAGCCATATTCACTAAGACCTTTAGCAAGAAAGGTGCGAGTTTTAGGTTCATCTTCAATAATTAAAATTTTCATATCGGGCAATTGATTACATAATTTTGAGTTAAATAATATTAAATTTTATCATATTTCAGCGGTTTATTAAATAAATTTTGCCAAGTATCTCGTGCTGATACGGCTAGGGTCGAATGCCTTTGCAGGAAAATTAATATCAAATTTCGTTTGATAATTATTGATTGACGCCGTATTAGAGACGATCAATGTTTAAGACCCAGCGTTGGACCATCCTCTGTTTTACTTAATATGTGTCGTTCTCCATTCGAGTATAAAGACATATCCCTTACTTTCTTAATCTCACTAAAGTGCCGCCTAGGAATATTCACACCCACTCGTTGTAAAATAAATTGTGGAAATTTGTTTACAGGTTTATAAGCCACTACCACTCTCGCAAGAAATACCCCCTGGCCAGCGATGCAAAGTATAGGTGATCTTTTTATGACTGTTTCAACAGTAAGACCATCCTGATTCAGGGGTATGCGCTCCCTCATGAGAATAGCCGCTTCTAGACGAGATAGTTTTGCAAGTTCTTCACAAAAAACTTCGCTAGCAATTTTACTTGTTGCATTCTCATCATCGGTATACTCATCTTTAAAACCTCTCTGATGCACTGTACCAATGACATAGTCTTCTAAGAGATCAATAGCTCTCTTACTCATTCGCGCAATACAATTGCTTTTCACATTTTCAACAAGCTCATGAGCACCAGGATGCTTAAGAATGTCATTTAATTCGTTATGAGTGAGCTCATTATTAGTATAAGGATTAACGAGTGCTCTAGATTGAAGATACGCATAATTTATCCAAAATATATTTAAAGCGTACCCTGATCGAATGACGATTAGATTAGATAATGGAATATCTTCTACTGTCATCTTAATATCAAGTGTCGCGACATTATTATTATTCTGCGTTATGTCACTCGTAAAAACTTGCATTTTCTTAGCAATAGAGTCTGGAAATGCATTCGTTCTTAGTGCCGTAAAATGATTCGGCATGAGCAAATCGTGCGTATAAACTTTCCCCCCTTGTTTTTGATAATATTGAGAGAGTATTTTAGCAATAGCAATGCATTCTTGATCAGCATAACCGGGATTTTCGCGTAAATAAGGATTGGTGACAGCAGTGTGCTTCCCTTTGCGGACCATTAGTCGCCAACGTTTATCAAGAAACGCTCTTAAATAAGACATATCCCAATCATCCAGATAATCCCCACTTTCATGTCGCCGTTTAAGTTTAACTAAATGTTGATCTAAATCCGTCTCAAAAAAACCAAATGTCATCAAAACTGGACGCTGCAATGCCACACGCGGCAGTACTGCATTATTATTATCTTCATCTTGTTCCAACTCATCCTCTTTAACTTCTATTTGATAAGATTTTAATAACTCTGTCTTAACCTCTGTTATATTCCATACTTTAGGTTTAGTTAATTTTCCGGGACCACTCTCTTCATGTGCTTTTTTGTTTCTTATTTTCAATTCGGCAAAGAGTTTAATATCGAAATCCCTCTTTGATAAAACAGGTAGCGCTGATTCTACGGACGAAATAGGTTTGTTCTGTTTTGCAGAATTTTTGTTAGAATCTATTTTTTGCCCATGGAGTAGTTGCGTTAGTTGAGTAAAGGTGTAAGGACTAGGCGTGTGTATCTGATTGGACAGATCGACCGAACGTAATAAAGCTGCTGCAACCTGAGAAATCAAATCAGTTTTTAAATACATATTTAATTGTTCTTCACGAGTAGAAGGTAGCTCCTTTTTGAGAAAATCTATATCTTCTTGTCTTACAGAGTCGGATGCATAACTATTATTAGCAACAGTAATGAGCGCCTGTATTAATCGAGGAGGACTTGTGAGAAAAGGTAAAAAAGTGTGATGACAATACCAATACGATATAATTTCACTCAGTAGTTGAAATGAAAGCTTTTGGTTATATGTATCAGGCAACTTTTTCGCCACATCCATAATAATAAGCTGCGAATCAATTTTGGTTAATGAGTCAGGTATGGCAGAGATCATTTTATCAATATCTTTATCTACTCCCATAGCTACTTCAGAAGTTAGAATTGCCTCGGTATGAATACCAAATATACTGCAGAAGGTCGGTCGCACCAGTCCAGCCACTGTTCCCGGGATAACATCGCCCTCATCATAGCCACTTTTTTTATAAACAGCTCTACAGACCATCTTTAATTCATTTGCAAACCTATCGCGTAGGAGTGCAAATTTTGTTTCAAATTCATTGAATAGAGGTATTGCTAAAAATTGAGAGGAAATGAAACTTAAATCATTTAATTTATTTTCTATAACATTATTCACATTAATGCAGCGCTTTGCTTCTAATTCTTTTAATACAGCTACAGTCGCATCCATCATTGTTAACATTTGTGTCACTTCAGACAAATGGTTATAAACTTTGGACAAATATTTGCTATTGAAATGCTGGCAGAATCGCTTGCCTGTCTCACTCCACCCCCATAATTGAGAAATAGGATCAAAGAATACTAAGGATGGGACAAAGGCTTGTTCTACCGCGTTTTGATTCAAGCGTGCCAGGTTAAATATTTCCTCCATAATATTAGACTGCATATTTATGAGTGAAACAGTGTGTGAATAGGTTAGAACATCCGTATTTTCCTCAATCACCATTGTCGCAATTTGATCAAAATGAAAATCACGGGTGTGAACGAAAATGGAGGCGGTGTGATGTTGCAATTCAGCAAAAATATAATTCCGACCCAAGGCATGTTTATAATCATTGACAGTGATACTTTTAACACAGCCAAATTCTGAAATGTAGGGGGTATAATCTATACAGATAGTTAATTCATTATCGGCCGAGAGTAATTGATCAATATCGACCAGGGGACGGTCAACCACATCTTTCAAAAAATGAGTTACTGCCACAAAATCTTTCACTTGTTCTTTTGCTTTAATGGGAAGTAACGCTAAAAGCGCTTGATAAAGACTGCTTTCTATTTGAGGTATCAGCCAGCTTCCCAACACTGAACTGATTTCATCCCTGCTAATAATATTAGGCATAGCCTGCAGAGGCAGATATATTTTAGGTGATGGGGGTATGAAATGTTGACTAGCCTCATCAAAATACAATAATAAATCGCGCAAGTGGCTTTCGTTAAAGTTAATCGCCTGTTTTACATACGCGAGTGTTACGGAGAGCACCGTTTCAGCAACGAAACTAACATGAGAAAAAATAATATTTTTCAATTTTGCTAAATCATGTATTTTTAAATAACGTATCGATTGAGTTATTTGTGCAGGCTTACACTTGTTTCTATAATCCTGAAAAAAATCTATATTATAATCCAATTGTTGCTGCAACAAACTTGCCAGCTCATTGATGTCAACTGGATTTCCTGAAATTAATGTCGTTAAATATTTAAAACAATTATTACTTATTACATCGATAATCACGCCTCGATGAAGATCGGTTAGCTTTTGCCGAACAGCCTCCCCCGCCTTAAGTAATAATTTATCATTAATCATAATTTGATCATGCGGAGATAATTTTTTGAAAATACTTTGGTGACGCTCTAAAAACTCAGAAACGATATGTTGCGCGTTTAAATCTGATCTGTTGGGCAGTTGATTAAGGATTTGCATTTGCAAAGAAGCTTCTAGTGCTTCCGGGATATGATCTTTTAATAATACAGTCTGTACATCTTCCATAAGACTGTGAAGATTTTTTTGGTGCGCAGAAGTAAATTGCTCCAGTTGACTCAATTCAATTTTTGATTTAGCAAATGCCTCTAGCTGTTCGAAGTGCGAAAATTGCAAATTTTTCTTATATTGGATAATAATGCTGTTAATCAGATTTCGCCCTACCTCATCGCTAAGCAACAATGATTGAATTGCTGAAATATTAGTATTTCTTTCATCGTGCAACGTCTGTCTATCCACCTGTAATAAATAATTGTAGCTTTCATCGAATTTTTCGACGGGATCTAAGATGGATAATGGCATCGAATCGAGATAACCTGGGCGAATATAATGCGAAATAAAATTAAGACGACTCAAATGTTGTTCCCACTTATTACGATTCAAATTGGAATTTGTTTCGATTACACCTGAATAAACAAATGTTTCGGTGTAAGGATTTACTCCATGGGGATAGCCTGTCAAAGTTAATAGCGAGCTATCCATCCGCAAACAATCTTGATCATCTATTATTAATAAAGGAAGTGATTTTTTAGAGGCTTCGAACACATCAGTTAATGTTTGAGCAGCATTTGGCCCACAGTCTCTTTCTCGCAGCATTTGAGTAACAGCTGGATCCATAAAATTACACCCGGGTAAGATGTCTTCAAAAATCCGCATTAATTTATTATGCGTGTCACTCTTGGTATCGATATGTAAATTATCTTGGACTTCTTTTGGGTACACATGGGGTGACGGATCTACCGTTATCACAAAAATTTTACCGCCCCGGTTTGTATAAATAAAAAATGGCAGATAGTGATTACCATCAATATTAAAAATACCAAAAAATATAATGGGTTTATCGAATAATTGCACATTGGGGTCATTAAGCAAAGCCGGCAAGTCTTTTTTCAATTGCCTATAGCGATAATAATTTGGATCTTGATTTTTACTTGGCTCAAGTAGCATATACGAATTAGCTTGAATTTGATAAAAATAATAAGGACTACTTCTGTTTAACCTACTCATATCAAACTCTTGTGAATCAACACAATTTATGATTTGATCGCTAAAAGCCACTCTGATCCATTGTTCCACTGCTGCGATAGTCGTATCATCATACTGGAATAATTGAGTTTTAGTGAGGCTTTCCTCTCCTAAGACATTCTTGCCTGGAACACGTGAATCTTTGGGTAATATTAATTTTGTTTTTAATTCACATCTTTTAGCATTCACGGTGTTTATAGCGACTTCATCCCCAGCGATTAGTTTTTGCATAAGTACAAAATCCAGACGATGCCCATTGAAATGCTCAGCTCCATAAAGATTTACAACGACATCAGCAATAAGTAATGGATTATGTCGCCAAAATAGAAATATTAACTCTTGACGTTTAATATTTTTATAACATTTTTCATCCATTAGCATGTTGAGCAAAGCTTCATCATCCTGCTCAAAAATAATTTTCTTATATCCTTCGGTATATTCACTGCAAATATCTGCCAGATGTGTTTTCCAAGGAGTGAATGTCAATTCCTTACTACCAATTAGCACTTGAAATGACGGAGTGGTCATATAACGGTAAATATCATCTGCACTCATAGTATCAATTAATTGAAACAGACCATTGATCGCATCAGCTCGAATTTTTTTCGTATCTTTTGGTTTATCTTTTTGCACTATTTGTCTATAAGTGGTAGCAAGCGGTGTACCGTTGCTATCCGTTAAAGGCGTCGAATCAGGCGTTCCCCTAGGCACTCTCTTTTTAATTTCCGTAAATGAGCCATCTTGATTTTCTCGAATTGCAATAGTTGCATAGATGAATTCACCATATTCATCCGTTAGTTCATTACCATAACCATCTTTTAAAGGCTGACCGTATTTATCAAAGCGACAACCAATAGACTGATCGTTGGGTTGGATGCTGTAATAATAGGTATTGCCCGACTTATACGTATAAAAATTTTCTCTTGCGTATTGCGTTAATTTAGCAGCAAGATTCTCAATAAGAATTTTTTCATCGATAGTGTTGCCTAATAAAAACTGCAGATATTGGTTGGAGTTTTTCACTCTTCTGTTGTTGTTATTGTTGTTATTACTATGATTGATATCACCGCTACAATATTTTAATCGCAGCGTATTTTTTTCTTGCTCCCACCAACCACGAATTTGGGGATGTCGACTAAGCGCATGATCGTGTACAAATAAATCAATTAAAACTTTTTTGGGAATTATTTTCTTTTCATAAAGCGCACACATTACCCCACCCAGATCATCCTTGGGATAATTACCCACAATTTCTTGTATTTTTTTTTGCCCTTCCTCGCTTATGTCCACCGAATTCAGCTGAAAAAGCACATTAGCAAGCAGCGCAGAATGAAATGAGGGTTGCTCATCTGAGAAATTTTTGGTTGAGACAGGAAAATTGGAAGGGCATTCAGTTGTTTTTTCATTATAGTCTTTCAACACGTTTCTGCTCCTGAAAAATTTAAGATGATTACAGACAATTATTTCGCTATATCAAAGCCATAAAAAATAAATAAAGGAAGACGGAGACTATGTGGGATGAGTTTGGTCATCGCGGCAATCCTTAAACGAGGATTAGGGATGGACCAGTATAATTTGAGGGATCCCTTGTGGCAAGTGATGTTTGTTGCATGCTAAAATTGTAATAGCAATGAAATATCGATGATTTCGTTTATAAGGAGGTAGCCGTGTCCCGAGCTGAGTTTATAGTTAAAAGCCTTCTCGATACAGCGGACGTGAAGATTAACGGCACAAGACCGTGGGATATTCAGTTACATGATCGGCGGTTTTATGATGTAGTACTTCACAAAAAAGCACTTGGATTAGGTGAAACCTATATGGCCGGTTGGTGGGATTGCCAACAGCTTGATCATTGTGTGGAGCGCCTTTTCCAATCTAATCTGGAAGCTACATTTAAACTCCGACCCAAATTATGGCTACAAGTACTCACTCACTGTATATTCAATTTTCAAAACAAACACCGTGCCCCTATCGTCGCCAAACAACACTATGATTTTGGTAACGATTTGTTTCAGTGCATGCTCGATGATAACTTGGTCTATAGTTGCGCTTACTGGAAAAATGCCGATAATCTTAATCAAGCTCAACTCAATAAATTAGATTTGGTTTGTAGAAAATTACAGTTATCTCCAGGAATGCGTTTATTGGATATTGGCTGTGGCTGGGGGAGTTTAGCTAAATATGCTGCTGAAAATTATGGTGTAGAAGTGGTAGGAATAACACTTTCGCAAGAACAAGTGGAGCTTGCCCGCATAAATTGTGCAAATATACCTATAGACATTAAGCTCCAAGATTATCGTGATATTTCCGGACAGTTTGATCGCATAGCCTCCATTGGAATGTTTGAACATGTTGGACATAAGAACTATGGGCACTTCATGAAAACGATTAAAAAGACATTAGCCCCAGAGGGTCTTTTTTTACTCCATACCATGGGCAGCAATTATACTGTCTTCACTAACAATGATTGGTTAGAAAAATATATTTTCCCCAATGGCATGCTACCTTCTATCAAACAAATTGGTGCTGCCTCAGAGCTCAAATTAACCCTGGAAGATTGGCACAATTTGGGCACTAATTATCACCCCACTCTAATGAGCTGGCACCATAACTTTAATAGTCACTGGGATGATTTAAAAAATAAGTATGGTGAACAATTTCGCCGCATGTGGAATTTTTATTTGTTGAGTTGCGCCGGAAGCGCTAAAGCCAGAGGTTTCCAGGTATGGCAGATGGTGTTTTCTAATGCGGGTAAGGGAGATTATCATTCACAACGATAATCTTATTTTCGGAGCTGATCATTATCATTTACAAAAATCGGGGCAGCGAAATATTCCCATTGAGAGCGCCTGCCTAATGATTGCTGCTCCCCATTCTCAAAGCGTATAATAAAATCGCCTGCGCTATTCCAGCCAAAATCCGCCACATGAACATATTGCATATGGAGTACTTGGCCATGGCCCCGTTCCTTCGCAGTTATAAATAATGTGCCTGCAAAGCTGGGTGTAACCAGTAGTAGCAACATTAGCAATAATAAACATTTACTCTTCATAGGGAGATTATAACTCATTTCTGATGAGCGGCTGGTTGCATAATCCCAAAAAAAATACAGAAGCAGAGCGCTAGAAGCATAAGATAAGCGAAGGTTAGTGGCAGTATGCTATTGGATTTCAATAAGGTAGCAAGAGCAGAACTGACGCCGGCAATAACAAAAATAGCGGAGCCAAACAACGCATTGGCACTGCCAGTGGCTTTGGGAAATAGAGCCAGACTATGCGCGAAGTAATTAGGAAATAAGATTCCTGCCACCCAAAAGAGAAAGAAGGTAGGAATAGTCACAGAGTAAAGATTAAATGTGGTTAATGCTAAAACTAACATCAACACCACAATAAGAGTCATTAATAGGAGACACACTTTTGTTTTTATGCGCAGGTTGATGTGTAGCAAGAAGCGGTTGCTCATCGTTCCCATAAACCATGCCACCCCCATTAAAAGTGCTACCCTGCCAAACTCAATGGCTGAATAACCCATCACAACTTGAATTAAGAACGGCCCCACAATGCCAAAAATTATGACAAAGGAATACAAAACACCATTCATTAATAAGCCCGCGACAAATTGCCTGGAAAATATTATTTTTTTATAGCGCTTCAAAATCTCGGCGATATGAAACGAATGTCTATAGGCACTCGTTTCTGGCATATAGATGAGTACCAGTAGAAACATGACCACGCTATAAAGCGTCAAAAAGTAAAAATTGGACTGCCAACCAAAATAATGCTGGAAATAACCACCGATGGCGGGAGCAATAATGGGTCCAATTGACCAAGCAATCGTCATGTAGTTCAGCATTTTTAATAATTCATGGCCAGTAAATAAATCTAAAATGACAGAGCGCATCGGTACAATTACTACAGCGATACTCCCCCCTTGAATCAAGCGAAATAACAGCAACTGGTAAATATCTTTCGAAAAAGGAACCCAAAAAGAAGCGACGATAAAAAGTGCCATGGCAATCAAAAAAGGCTTTTTACGACCAAAACTATCGGAAAGACTGCCCCCAAACAACTGCACCAACCCCAGACCCAACATATAAGTAGTGACCGACAATTGAACCAACGCTTTATCAACGCCGTAATACTCGCTCACTGCAGGCAAGGAAGGGACATAAATATCAATGCCCAAACCGGAAAGTGGCAGAACCAGCATGGCTAAAATGGCATAGAAGCGGCGATTTTTGGCGAGAGTGTCCTGCACGTTAAATCCTAGCTTAGTGAATCAAAATTGTTATAGGGGATAAGTTTACCTTTTACGGCGGGGAAAATCGACAGATCCGTCTTTTTCCAAGGGGAGAAGTTAACATCCTCTCCTATTACCCGTTATCGCCTAGGAAGAATAATCCGGTTAACTGAAAAACTCGCTGATGTTGTGGAGAGTATTATCAAATTACTCACAAAAAAATATATCTCTACTATAATAACAGAGCCTATTTTTCTAAAGGAGAAATTTAATGAAAAGGATAATTAAGTCATCAGCACTTACTTTCATCTTACTAGTAACATCTTTCATGTTTGCTCAAAGTTCTTTTGCGCATGGATACCATGGTTATGGACATCATGGTAAATATTTCAGTACTGCTTCTTGTTCTTATGACAGATGCAATAACCGATATGTGAAAACAGTTGTGGTATATAAAAACTACTATCGTTGTTTCAAAGGTTATTGCTGTGTGAACGGTTGCCCTAAATATTATACTTATGGCAAACGTTATTGCTACCCAGTTAAAAGCGTGAATTATTACTATTGCGCTAAACCTTGCAACCCTTGCTGCAATCCTTGCAAAACCTGTTGCAACTAGTATTAGTTAGCAATATTGAAATGCCCTGGTTATGCCAGGGCATTTTTTATTGGAGATTAAATTAGAGGTGCGGGTTGAGGTTCATTAGTATATTTTAATTGCTCAAGAAACCATCCGATGGTCTCTGGGGTAGTGTCGGTTCCAACTAGATAGCCTGGAAGTGCTTCCTCCTTCATATCCAGAAGATCTGCAATACTTTTTTTATTATATTGAACTGGAAATGGGCAATAACGTTTTACGAGGAATTCTTTCATATTTTTGAGAGAAATCTCTTTGCCCATCCCCTTTAAATACGCTTCTCCGATTGCAACATACTCTGTCATGAAATCTGAAAAATTCATAGGTTGTAAATTCATTTCCCTGGCTGCATCTTCAAATAGCGCACCAGTTTTTCCTTCTATACATGCCGTAATAGGAGGGTTTAACATATTAAAAAAACGTTCTAACTTCTTGGCGTCTCGGTACTTTGAAAATACATCGATTAATTGTACAACCAATTCAGTAAAATGCTTCTGAACTTTCTCCCACGTTACAAATTCCTCATATTCCAAATGGATTGCACAATACTGCTCACCAGCGGGGGGCAGGGGTGGAAACCAGCACCTCCGCTGTTCATGAGCTCTTTTGAAATCAAAGTCTCTGTCTGGATGGTTATTATTTTCTATAATGTATGAAATAATCGCTTTAGTGGTTTGAATGACTTGATTACTGCTTTCGTAGGCAGTCCCAATATCTTCTTTGTAGTGCTCCAAAGCTGACTCAATGACTTGTAGTGACTCATTTAGGTCAGCAGGGTTAGGAATTAGAAAGTTTGGTGGAGCAAAAGTTTGTGTCGAATTCAGAGCCGCAATGATCTGCGAGGTATGGCTTTTCACATTTCGTGTGGAGGATGAATCCCTTTTTACTCGATCTGCCATGATTACTTTTAAAGTGAGACGCACCTCATGAGATACCTCCTTATTAGGATCAACATCTTTCGGGAGGAACTTTAGTAAACGGTCAATATCCTGTAACGTTTGAGGCATCCCTTCAGGTTTAAACCATCGGCCCGCGGCAAAAAGCCGACTAAATCCTGAATGCCAGGTTCGCCAAATTTCTACGGTTTGATGCAGCATCGCATAGGTTAGAGGTTTGCCTTGGTAACTTTTGAGAGCCTCATCAATACTCTTCTTAAGAGAATAATCTTTAAGCTGTTTGCGCAATTGGCTGTCAACTCGTTCGATCAGTTCTGGATTGCGTTGAAGTTTAGCTATTGCTTCAGCAACAAGGTTGGCAGCCTCTGCAGGGCCTTGGTTATCTTTAAGAATAAAATATGTACAGTAATTTAATGCTCTTGACCCAAGTTTTTGGAAAAACCCTTTACTCCCATGCCAGGTTAGCAAGGTGGCAACTTGAGCACTGGTGAATGTGACTCGCTGATTGACCTTGCGCTCATAGTTAGTGACTATGTTCTTGAACGCCTCTTTTGCGTTACCTTCGGGCATTTTTTGCAAGCGATTTTGTAATGAGGTTAATTTAGCCTGCTGGGTCATGCATAAGGCATGGTCTCGAAGGGCAGTTCGTGCCACTTGTGGATCCCTCTGAGCGGCTGCAAAGAGTTTTTCCTTATATACTTTCTCATTAATATCCTTCAGGATTTTGGCCACTGGATGAGCCGCTTTAAAAAATGGAAGGTTCAAATGACTATAAAAATCTTCATCTTCAAGGTGCTGTTCCAAAACTGTTTTTATTTTCTCTTTAGTTAATAGCTTATAGTCACTCTGCGCAAAGGACCCGCTTAATAAAAGGGCCGCCCCCACAGGATCTCTTGAAATCTTCTCCAACACGTTATCTTTAAAATTACTTCGTTCTAATTGGTTGGTAAAGCTAATATCTTGGATTTGTAAATCCATTATTTTAAGGCATTCTTGAGGTTTAAGGCCTTCAGCTTCATTCTCTCTAAATAATATATTTCGCTTCCATGATGGATCATTGCAAAGAAAATAGTCTAAAATCTCCGAACGTTCCTGATATGTGAGTAGATTTTTATGCTTTGCATCTAATAAAAGATCTAACGAAAACTTTTCATCACTTCCATATAATTTTTTTCTAGTTGCATCCTGCGGAAATACTAAAAGAGTAAAAGCTCCCCTTAACAGTGGTTTCAAGTTTTGTTTGCAGAGAGTAACCACTAGCTCTTTAAATTTTTTGTTGGATTTCACACTGTTATCAATTTTGCCATTAAGTTGCCCAATAAGCCTTGCCTGTTCGGAAGCGTGATAAGAAGCTATAGGCTCACTGACAAGGATCTCTTGAATAATTTCGCGGCTTAATAATGGAAATAGCTTAGTCAGTGCACTTCCCTCTTCTAAGCTTTTCACTCTCAAAATGGTGACACATGCTGGATCTTTGAAAACATTATTAATGAATGTAATCCCCTCATCTGCTGTTTTCACCCAATTTGCGAAGGCTTCAAATTCTCCAAACTCTGTCACTAGCTTTGCTTGCTCCTGCAAAGTCGGCGCTGCATTTATTCTTTTTATAAAAAACTCTAAGCTTAGCTTCATTCTTTCTTCTTTATCATTTCCCTTCTTTCTTTCTTCTTTATCATTTCTTAATGCTAGGCAAATTGCTGTAATTTGTTCAGGTGACAAATAAGCATTGCCCACTTCAACAGCAAATTTATTTAGTATATAGACGGCACACTGGCTGCTCGTAATTAAGCTGTCAGATATTTGTAAGAGTTTATCCGCTATAAACCCAGGATTATCTTTGTTAATGGCATCAAGGATCTGTTTGTGGTCTGCTTTTTTTTGTGCCATGAAGATTTCAGCGGCTTCTTCAGTAGATAAGATTTTACTTAACTCAGGAGAAGTTAGTAATTTCATACTTTCTAGTTTTGCAAAATCACTTTCCCACTCAATTCCCTCTAAAGGATATTTGTATGGAGGAAACAAAAGTGTATTAAGATTATTGCCGAATTCTTGTCGAAGTGTTGGGTATTCCTCTCCATCAGAGAACACGCTAAACGGAATGTTTTTAGAGAGCACGTTAGACAGAGTTTCTTTAAAGAGCCTTGTAAATACAATTTGACGAAACCTCGGTTCACGTGTTTGCGGGGACTTATCGTTATCGAGAGAGGATAGGATATAAGTTTTAAGTTTGTTGAGCAGTTCTCTTTGTTCAAGGTCAGAAGAGTTCTTCCAGATATCAGCGGTAAATTCATCCTTTTCTTGAAACCCACAGTCGGAAATCCAAGTTAAGGCTGAATTTAACATTTCCTTTTCTTCTGAGAGCAAGGTAAACAAAATTTCACGAAACCAAGGTTGGCGTATTAACTGCATGTTTTTATGTTGACTGCGATAAAATAATGTATGGATATAATTTTTAATTGCGCAGAGTAACAGCCTCTGTTCTGAGACAGAACTATTTCCCCATATCTCAGGCAAGCACGCTATATGTTTAAGCGTAGATTCAGATAACCAGGGCAAGACGAATTCCAAAATTTTCTCTTCTTTTGGGATAGTTACATCTTGGATTACTGCCTGAAGTAAATCTTGACCTGTTTCCGAAGCTATAAATTCGGGAAAATGTATATAAGTAGAAAAGACTTTAATTAAGTCCCATTTTTCTGCTGCGGATGTGGCTGTTGCTATATAAGCACCAATAGCGCGGGCAGTTAGAGTATCTTTAAAGTATTTTTCTGCACCCCAGCGCTCCAGCAATTTCATAACCATCTGTTTAGGAAGGGTGAATTCGTCGTTGCGCTTATCTACATGCGCATTTAAGCACGGCGCAGCAAGTGACTTATTCTTAGAAAGAATTTCGGTGAATACCGTGTGTTTTTTAGCGAAATTACTAAATGATTGTGACTCAATAGAATTAAGCATCATACTAAAAATTTCATTGTCAGAAAGTAAGTTAAAGTAGGCGGGGGTACTCAATATCATCAAAAATACCGGGATGGCATCCACTTTCCTCTCTGCAATCCACTCATTTATCGCGTTATGGCGGTCACGAAGCGCCTTTGCTGAAGCAGAATTTTCATCTTTTAAACATTCAAACAAGAATTTAACCAATTCATCGTCCATCGCATAAGGCATACGTCTCTGTTTATCTAATTTTAGCAATATTTCTGTTTTTTCTTTAAGTGAAAAGTCTAATGCTTGAATCAAGTCATCCAATGATCCCTGCCTGGGCTTCGTCTCTTCCAAAAATGTTTTGAGTGATAAAAAAGCATTGAAATTTGTAAATAATTCAAAGAAAATCTTTTTAACTCGGGAATCTTTTAGATTCAAACTAAAAAGATAGTTATCCCTAAACGTCTTAGGAAGTTTATTCCAATAATATCTACTTTGATAGTCAACACACATTTGAAGGAAAATTTTGGCTTTCTCTACCGATTCTAAAATTTTTGCTTCCTCTACCTTTCCCTCTAGAGAAGGCGGTGAAGCCAATGACATATTTTGAGTGCTTATCTGATTGTCAAAATCAACAAAATATTGCTTAAGCTGGGTATGTGCGTGATCATTAAATTGAGAGTAGTCCTCTATTATGTAATAGTTATTTTGACTGAGAGAGTCTTTATTAATAAGAACATTATCCTGATAAATCTCTTTTTCGTTATCTGGTAAAAAACACGGATGCTCTCCTGAGAAACCTACAAAAGTTCCATCTTCGCCATCCGGTAGTTCTAGTCGAGTCAAAAAAGTAAGTCCAAATTTTTCAGATAATGTAGGATTTTTTAGCTGACATATTATTTTTCCCTGTTTGGAGTCAAAAGTGAACGTACTGAGATTGTGATCGTCCACATATGTTTTAATTTCTCTTAAACTGGAAAAATGTGTTTCATTATTAGAGGGCTGAATCAAACCAAGTTTTTTAAAAAATTTGTCAATAGAAGCATCAACTTTTTCATTATTATTATCATCATCTGGTAAGTGCTCAATTTGCTGCTTTTTAAGAGAGTCTGTATCAATTAAGCAGTCGGAAATCCAAACGTGACTTTCACCATCCATTTGAAATACGGGAACCTCATTCTCAAAGCCCATAACAGTTGCTTTATTACCATTTGATAATTTTACACGACTCAAAAAATGTAGACCCAGCTTCTTCGACGCACCCGCGTCGGATAGTTCGCACGTTATCTTCTTACCAGCACTTGTCTCTACCTGGATAGAATTAATATTTTGCGCTCTAGTAAAATTTTGGATATCGCTTTTAGTTAACATACAAGTCATCGCTTACCGGTTAATTCAATTACTTCTATGATAAGTCATGCAGATTAAGACAACCTTAACTTCCCCAATAAATCCAGCACAATTTCTTTATACAAGACATAAACTTAGCTCCATTCACCCATCGTTTCATAATTTGATCAGTGAGATCCTGCATCCCGCAATCAAGTTGGGGGACGACGTAATGAGCATGGCGAAACTAGGCTACCCCCAGTGTATCGGAACAGGACATCGGTAACACTCTAAAACCTAAAAAAGTTTAAATCCTTCGAAGAAGACTCAAAGCTCCAAGCCACTCATTATACAGAAATTTTAGCCAAAAAATGATTATACTTACTATGAAGTATAAAGGAATAATAAACTTAGGGAGAAGAAACGAAGAGGAGAAGCCGTTGAAAAAAACTCTATCTGTTTTAGTGAAAATGAGTCTATTTTTATCTGCCAGCAGCTTAGCAATTCCACTGGACGCCGCCCAATCAAAGCATCCTAAACATCATAAGTCGTCTGTTTCCGCGAGTATTCCTGCTGAAGGAAGAAAAGTCTTCATCTTTAATCCCCGATCCCTTAATTGGTCTATTTATGGAGCCAATGGCAAATTGGTCCGAAGTGGCAAGGCTGTCGGTGGCAAAGGATATTGTCCTGATGTTAAAAGGGCTTGTCGTACGCCTGTTGGAGCTTATGCAATTTATCATAAAGAGGGGCCGCATTTTATTTCTAGCAAATACCCCTTGCCCAGAGGAGGCGCCTCTATGCCGTGGGCTATGTTCTTTTATAAAGGATTTGCGATTCACGGGTCTAATGAAATGCCGGGACATCACGCTAGCCATGGCTGCATTCGCGTTTATCCTAATGATGCAAGGTGGATGAGCGGGACATTGCCAGTAGGTACTAAGGTAGTAGTGAAGTCTTATTAAGTTTGCCGGATCTGCATTTCTGTATCCCGCGCACCACCCTCAGTCGTGCCGCGGATTGGCGGACGGGGGCCCCGTGCACCTTAAAAAAAAACCAGAACTTCATGGCAATCGCATCAAACTGAATAAGCCCTGGATTTTCGCTACGCTACATCCAGGCTACAACACCCTCAACGTAGCCTGGATGTAGCGTAGCGAAATCCAGGGAATTCCAGCCTCATGTTTGTCAAGGGGGTTCTTGATGCAGTTACCATGCCAGAACTTTTAATATTTCAAACCAATAATTTATCCTTAAGGTTGGCACTTTATAATGAACAAATCATAAATATACCTAAGTGAGCAGCCGTGCAAATAGCTAATGAAGTCATTCAACGCGAATTAGACCCTACAAATTTAATTGACACCGATCAAGATTTGATGCTCGAATTTTTAAAGAATGGGCAAACTCAACTCTATATAAAAGATGAAATAAAAGGGCTTAGACGGCTTATCAAGAGTGAACAGTTTGAGAAGCATGCGCCCCAAGAGGTAAAGCAATTAGCCACCACTATTTTGAACAGTTTTCTTGAATTAAAAAAATTAATTGTGGTGAAAGGCGAACTGTTAAATTCAGGGCAATCCCTTATTGACTTATGTAATAAATTTATTGAGTTAATTGATGTTAAGGACTTCTCACAAATTGAACAATCGATAGTTGATCTATCTGTTGAAATTGCAGCTTTTGAGCAAAAACTTAACCTAAGCCAAAAACAACTCCCCTACGTCAATTACACTAAGCTCCAGCCTGGACATAGTTATCCACTCTTTTTAGAAAGTGAGCCAGATCAAGAACAATGTTATGAGGTTACAATTTCCAATTATTGGCTATTTCTAAGACATAGAGCAGAAGCAGGGGATCTCGCCGTTGCCTATGAAATTGAGGAACCCTCACTTAAACCCATTGGTGAAGGCGCCTTCGCCACGGTGACCGAGCTAAAAGGAAAACTTAGCTATGATTATCCCTGCCTAAGATTCAGAGAGTATGGAAGGGTTTCAGACATACATACAGACGACGATATATATGCTTTAAAAAGCACTCTGGATACTGCCAATGATCCCGATAAGAGCCCTGAAAAGGGTCCTGATATTATTTCCAAAGAGTGGGATATTACCCAACATATCCCTCATATGCATGCTAAACGCCCTAACATCGGCAGCAAACATGGCCGCATGGTGATGAAATATATACCGGAGATAGATTTATATAATTATTTGGAGGGGAAGAATTTAGTACTTCCAGCCTCTTTTATCCCGGATATATTTGTAAAATTATTGCGCGCTTATAAATCACAATTATACGATAATAATGTCATTCACCGGGATCTTAAAACTGAAAATATTCGTTTAACAATAAAAGAGTCAGCTGCAGGTCAAGCTATCCCGAGTCAATTCACGGTTATCGATTTCAACCTAAGTCAGCTGAAGGGGAAGCCTCGCTTTGAAACCAGTGGAACACCTTTTCTTCTTCCACCAGAGATATTTCAAAAACGGGCTCAAACGGCTGCTTCGGATATTTATACCTTAGGCTTAATTTTTATAGAAATAATCTGCAATAATTCATACCGTGAGCGATGTGCTAGGATTTTTATAGCGATGGCTAAAAAGGTCCAGTCTTATTTTGAAACCAACATCCCCAACCTCGCTGAGCTAGAAAAAGTGCTAACAACACATAGAAAGTCCTTAGAGAACTTAGCAAAGGAGGGTCTTCAGAAAAGTGGCTTACCCCTCCAAATCCAAAATAAAATTCTGAGGCAAATCAGATTCATGATTGGAATCAATCCTGATGGCCGGCCTAAAATTGATACATTAATTGACAGTTTTGAACATATCCACTCTTCATATCTCTTAAAGAAAGACGATACAGAGGAGGAGGATAACCACTTAAAAGAAGTGATTGAAGGCCTCCACCAAATAGAACTCGACACTGAACACAAAAATCTACTTCCGAAAAGACCGGATAATTTAGCAAGTCTCAGAGATACTCTTATCAATGGCTGTTCTACTATAAAAGAAGGTGAGCCTTTAAAAGTATTCTTGTCGAGATTAGGCATTGCTTCTCTAGAAAATATTGATACCCATGACGCATTATCGCTGCATGTTGACACCATCATTAACAATTTCGTTGAAAAAATGGATCAATTGACAAAATTAGATCTACTTATTGCAGAATTACAGTTAAATAATTGCATAGAGGATAAAACAGAAATCAGTTTAATTGAAACTGAATTAGCCCGGGTTTTTAACAAGCATCACAAATACCCAGTTACTTTAAATAACCTGGTAAGTTTAACTGTGCGTGTAGAAAGAAGATTAGATGGGCTGAAAGAGAAAATAACCTGGTTAAAGACGCTGCCAAACGTGACCAAAGGTATTGATTTAGAAACAAATTTTGGTCCTCAAATAAAGGCACAACACACCGCTCTTCGAGAAAAGCTTTATGCCGTCATTGAATCGTATGTCATTAAAAGCGATACCTCATATAATCATTTTTTCGCCCGACACGCTTTTTCACCTATTCGAAAAGCCGAGATCAATAAAATAATTGATATTTTAAATGATAATTATTTGCCAGAGACGATCCTTGCTAAGGTACAAGACGTAGTCAAAGCTATTGATTCAGGATTTTTCCCATTCAGTAAAAGCACGCTAAAAGATAATCTGCAAAAAGTAATCGACGAATTCCAGATTCCATTGGCCGAAAACCACCCAGAAGGCTTAGTCTCTTAACGCACCGGACATCTGCTATCGTTTAAAAAAACATGGTATAGTAAATGATCTTACTAACGGGTGATCCTTATGAATACGAAACAGCCATTTCATTCTGAAACTCCGCTTGACCAAATTGTAGCCTATTTGACAACCACAACGGGTGTCTCTAATGGGAAAGAACAGCTGGACAAATATTTACAGGATAAAACAGAAAGCGCACTGTTCCACCTTTTTGAAGGTTTGAATAATTCTGAACACCCTGAAATAGAAGCAATTATTGACCATATCGATGAACAGAATAAGTGGGCTCAGTTCACTGACTATTTTAATGATATTTTCCTTATCGCCTATACTGAATTGTTTGATGACAAGGGCGAGTTGCGACAAAAAATTATCAAAGCAATAAATACGCATTATTCTGACCGGAATATCTATGAAGAATTACTCAAACAAGGTAAGGAATATATTTACCGCGGCATCCTAATTGCCTACTTCGAAAAGATGTGTTTAAACGTTTGCCAATACTACCTCACTAAATCAGTTAAGGCAGGTCAAATAGATTTTCCTCTCGCTATCAATGAGTCTCTCATGCCCACTAATCCACACATTGCAAATATTAGCTTTAAAGAAATCCAAAGTTTACTATCACGCTATACTGAAATTCGAGAAACTCTCTATCCACTTTTTACAGAACTAATGGTTCAAGTCTCTATGGAAGATTACCCTCAAACGCTTCTTGATTTGTTAGAGGAATTGAAACCTCTTTTTCACAGCACCTCAATCTATATTCTTCCCTATCAAATTATTCAATGTGAAAATCTAATCAATCAAATTCGAAAAGATTTTCCGGATTTTGATTTCGGTAAATTTGGACAAACCCTTGATAATGCGCATGAATATGCTCTTAAAATTCCGCATAAGGATCATAACACCAACACCAACAAAGCCTTTCACGACAACATAGAAAAAACTAATTTACATGTTGAATTAAAACAGCTCGATTTAGATTTGGCTAAAGAAATTTATGATTGGCAAGAAAGATTAACTATTTACAAACTAATGGTAAGACCATCTGATATGACTAATCCTAATAGTGGATTGATTACGAGTCTAGAAGAAGGCATTCAAAAATTAAACGAAGATATAGATGAAATCCATAAAAAAAACAAGTCTCGTAGCATCACCCTTGAGCAAGTCCTCGAGATAAAATTACAGGTAATGGTAGACACCATTGCAGTAAGTACATCTGAAATCTTAATGCAAGAATCTGATTTAGCTTATCGCAGTGGAGATGATCCTACTGCTGAAGATAAGCTAACTGGCCTAAGAGAGTTTAGACGTGTTTTGCAGAACCAACAAACAGCAATTCAGAAAAAATTAGAGTGTAAAGGTCCGCTTACGCGAGACGATATTACTAATGCAATAACTCCCATTTCTAATAAGAAAACTGCGGTTAAGACTTCAGTAGCGTCACATAGTTTTTGGCTGTTTCGATTATTAGAAAAAATGGGGTTTCATATAGCTACTCGAAGTGAAAAAATAATTCAGTCTGCTGAAAACCGTTTATCCATCGCTAAAGTGCATCGTTGATACCCAGCTTTCATCCAGCCACCACTCCCAACGTCGTCCCGCGATTTGAATCGCGGGACTTACCGTCTTATAGTTGTACTTGAATACCAATATAAGGACCATCAAAACTCACATCTGTCGTGCGGCGAGTACGCAATTCGGGTGACTCACTTCCAACAATGGATAAACGATCCACTGTATTCCAATAATGACTTACCCAATAACCCCCTTCAATACTGATACTGCCTCTTGACGGGTTACAAAATTGATAGGCAAACATCAAACCAAGTTTTGCATCTACGTTAGGAACAATGCGCGTTTCATCTGGATGTTTGAAACTCGTAACAGTGGAAAACGCATCGGTCACGGGATCATCACCAAAAAATACCGCTCCTGTGATAAAGGGTGCAGCGGCTCCTTCGGGTGTTGCGATAACGGTGGTGGAAGCTACGGTAGATCGTTCTAGTCTAGCGGTATACGAACTATCTTCTTCGCCCACTAAAAGAGAAGTTGAAATCCCTCCAACGATTCCGAGGGCTCCTTTTATCATATAAGTGCCTTCAATCCCGAATCGTGGACCGATGCCATCAAAGTCAGATTTTTGGTTTATTACATCGTTTTGTTCAGAAGCAACATCAATGATGACGGCAAGACCGAGTGTGCCAAGTACATCGTCTCCTCCCACATCTAGTAATACACCTACTTCAGAAGTAATTGGAGGTAAGGTGAAGTCTCTTACAGAGGTAAATGATTCTTCTAATTTATTTTCCAATTTAGCATAACGCAAACCGCCAAACAGGCGCAGATTCATTTTGTTGCCCACTTTAACTTGCTGCCCAAAATCAAGATCAACAGCGTGATGATCTAACTTTTGTTTTGCGGTAAAAGAGGTAATGGGTGACGGGATGGTAAGCGGTGGCAATAAAAACACTGGTAACGGTGGTGTTGTAGCAGCGAGTGTAGCCCCGGGTGCTAATGTTATTCCCACCAAGGCAAGGGGACCAATTAAAATTGGATCTGCCATTAAGCCGGATGAAGGAAGAAAAACTTCAGTCAAAATCTCATTTTCGACTTTTCGGTCATGAGTATAATTGGTATAGGTCAACCGTATGTCGTTACCTGTTCCAGGAAAAGCATAACCCACGTTTGCTTTAAAACCCCAGTCAAAGGAAGCTTCGTGATCTAAATATTCAGAGTGAGCGAAGCCACTCGTAAAGGTGGGTAACACAAGCGCATAGTCTGAATAAGGAATGCTTGGGCGCCAATAAATTCCTGCGAGTCCAAAGGTAATGCCGCCACATTGATTGGTTGGCACACATACATTGGGAAGGTAGCTATTATTATTCAGAGCTAAGGCATCTTTACTCATACTCGAAAAAAGAAGCGCTAGTCCTAATGATAATTTCTTCATCAATCACTCCTTGATAAATTGCAATTACAAAAAAAGGGAGTATGTCATCCTCTGCGCTATCAAACAAGTCTGGAACTTAAATCATGGATGCAGCGAGAGGACCTAAGTTTATGTCTGGGACATAGGTTATGAATTAGCATGATCTTTTAACACTTCGCTCAGTGAAAGAGACAAATTTCATCCTACAGACTTTTCATCACAAACTAAAAGATCTCGGCTATTGTGGTTGAAAGATGTCACCCAGCAAGATAAAATGCGAACCTTGTTTTGAATAGAATAACAGTTTTAACATATGGAAATAAAATATGAAAAGGAAATTTAAGGCTCCTTCAGTAAAGAAAAACTTGGGTATTACCTTGGTTTCAGGCGCCTTGCTCTATTCCTCCATGAGTTTTGCAAGTAACTTCCAAAGCTTTATCGGAATTAACTATTCCAACCCTGCGGAATTAGCTTTCTTAGTTAAAAACCTGCAAATGATTGCTTCTTATAATGAAGCCACACCCGATATCAAATTTAAAGGTACGGTAGTAGTACCCGATCCTTTTGGTTTAAATAATAATATTATAAATTCCGGAACCTCCACAAATATCGGTGAATTCACTTCATGCTATGGACGTTTTGCCAACCGATTCAGTGAATATGTAGTTGCAGGCATTGATATCACTCAGCCATTTAATAGCATAACGGAATACCCGAGAGATTCGTTGAGCAGATATTCTACGACCAAGACTGCCATAACCAGTGTCGATTATGCGCCAAATATTGCTTTTCAATTTCCTTATTTAAAACAACTCGCCTTTGGTGCAGGGGTTGACATAATGCAAGTATGGGCGGCATTAGACAAAATGTACCCCTCCCTGACTATCCCATTTGGCACAGGACCTGACATTGGTATTCAAAATCATGCTAATACGTGGACAGAAGGTTGGCATGCCGGTGTAGCGTATAATCCAGTTAAAGGCACCTATCTTGGACTCAGTTATTATTCCGTAACGACACCATTACTCAAAGGTGAAAGTAGGTTTTCTGGCTTCCCAACTTCCTATAATACCTTTGCCAGGTTGAAACTTCCCGCTACGACATCAGCTACCGCTACCCAATACTTGAGCGAAGACTTATTAGTAAGATTACAAGCCCGCTTCACAGAATGGAGCAGACTCAACAAGGTGGTATTAAATGGTATAGCAGGACCTTCAGATGATGCTACTGGCCTCGTGCTTTTGAACTACAAAAACACCTGGGAAGTAGATTTAAGCTCCCGCTATAATGTAACGAAGAAAATATATGTCGGTGGCTTGGTAGCTTACGATCAAACACCTACGAATGATAGAGACCGTGCTCTTGGTCTTCCTGAAGTAGATCGAATGAATTTTGCCGCACTTGTGGGTTATCGATTTACCAAAATTCTTTCTGCAGAAATAAACTATGTCCACGTCTATTTTGTTGAAACCACTCCCCTTAACAATGTGAGCCCTAATGATGCAACGAGCACACGAGGTAGCGCTGATGTTTCTGCAAATATAATTGGCGCAAGAGTCACTGTAGAATTATAGTCTAGCGACTTCTCGGTATTTTTTATTGAATGCCGAGAATCTCTATTGGGATCTATTCATTCCACCGGAATTAAAATCTAGCTTAAGTACCTTTCCAGGAGTTGCCCAATGGATTCTAAATTAATCGGTGGAATTCTGCTTATTGTGGGCACATCTATTGGCGCCGGAATGCTGGGGTTGCCTATTGCCGCGGCCGAGCTTGGCTTTGTCGGCTCCTTAATTTTTTTATTAGTTTGCTGGCTGATCATGGTAGTAGGGGCACTTTATTTACTCGAAGTAAATCTCTGGCTGCCGATTAATAGCAATTTAATTTCTATGGCTAAAGCAACCATCGGTCCACTGGGACAGGGGCTCGCTTGGCTCACCTACCTTCTTCTGCTCTACTCTCTTCTTTGCGCCTACATAGCGGGGGGCAGTGATTTATTTCATAATGTACTGGAAGCAAGCGGTCTAGATCTACCTCTCTGGGTATCCTCCATTTCATTTACCTTACTCTTTGGCTTTATTGTGTATGGCGGTATCCGCGTCGTTGACTTTGTTAACCGAGGACTCATGTTCGTTAAGTTTGGCGCATACATAATATTAGTATTGCTGCTCTTCCCTTTCATCTCAGTAGACAAACTTACTGCAGGTAATCTTACCTACCTCTCCTCTGCTACGGTATTGACTGTCACTATCACTGCATTTGGCTATGGCACCATTATTCCTAGTTTACGTGTCTACTTTATGGGAGACGCTCGAAAATTGAAGATTGCCATTATTATAGGCAGTTTGATTCCGCTGGTTTGCTATATTATTTGGGATGCCGTCATTATGGGTGTCATTCCACTTAATGGGGAAAACAGCTTAATAAATATTTTAAATTCCCCCCAATCAGTCAGTGATTTAGTCAATACATTGAGTAAATTAATCGGCAAAGAATTTATTATATTTTTTATTAAACTTTTCACATCGATTTGTGTAGTCACTTCTTTTCTTGGGGTGTCATTATGTTTAACAGATTTTTTTTCTGATGGTTTGCAATTAGAAAAAAAGGGCTACAACAATATCATCATTCATGCCGTAACTTTTTTGCCCTCATTAATCATCGCTCTCTATTTCCCTAATGTGTTTATTAAAGCCCTTAAATATGCGGGAATTAACTGCATTATTTTGCTGGTATTATTACCTGCATGGATGGCGTGGAATGGACGTTACCGTCGAGGTATTGCTGAGGGATTCCGCGTGGGAGGCGGCAAAATATTTTTGATTTCCTTTATAGTATTGGCGCTCATTCTTATTCTACGTAGTGTCTCTGGATCGTAATATCACGATTCATAGAAACCTGGATGCGCTATCGCTTCTTCATTTAGAGGTAGGATTGTTTATATAAATTTGTATATTAGAGAGTCTAGCTGGGTAAAGTTGCCTGATAAATCGAGAATTTTTTCAACAAACTTTGCATGATGTTGTTCAAGGCTCAGTGCCCGTTTTAAAAAAACTAGGCGTTAGTAGAGTAATATTGTAATATCAGTCTTTTTTGGGCATGGAGCCAACATTGGTCAATAAGCAGCGTATCTTGAGTAATTTCTATCTCTATATTATGGCAACATTATTGACAGGTATAATATTATTTTCGATAGTTTATGTTCCTGGCTTTGATTACTCGACTCCTTTGTCATATGGTGGCGAGAGTCTTGTCATTAATGTAATAGTAAAAGCCATTTTTGATAGCAAGTACTACATCAATATTCCTTTTTTTTCGGCGCCTTTTAGTTTTAGTTTTATCGACTTTCCCATCTATACTCCATTAAATTTTATAGCAGTACGATTTCTTTCTCTTTTCTTTGCGAATTATGGCTCGGTACTCAACACCTTTTATTTCTCTACATATTTATTAAGCACTGTTATTTCGTTAAGCATATTTAGACGGTTAGCATTAAATAATTTTTTTTCTTTAGTGGCAGCTTTATTATATTCTTTCAATTTTTATCATGTCTGGCGAGGAGTAGGGCATTTAACAGTTAATACTTACTTTGTTGCACCTATCTTTATTTATCTTGCTATTATCGTTTTTAACAGGCCGACTTTTTTGACAAAGATCGCGGCTTCAACACGCACAAAAAAAACAATGAGTATTATTGGGCTTTGTCTTTTACCAATTGCGGGAGCGTGCTGTAGTAGTGCCGGCTATTTTGTTCTATTTGGATGTTACCTAATTGCTATTGCTGGAATTATCGCCGCCATCAACAAAAAAAACTGGGCACCTATATTAAATGCATTTTTCTTTATTTCACTCAGCATGCTGACATTTGTCGCTTCTCTTTCTCCTACAATATTAAAAAATATACAGTATGGTCCAAATAAAGAGGCGTTTGCTCGCGGCCCCCAAGAATCTGAAGTTTACGCACTAAAAATAACCCAGTTATTATTCCCCCACGATGGTCATAGAATTGAAGCATTAAAAAATTTCAAGAAATATTATAACCAAACCGCTCCCTTGGTAAATGAAAATACCAGTGCTTCTTTAGGTGTCTTAGGCAGCATAGGGTTTTTAATTTTGCTAATGGTTTTGTTCATCAGAAGATGGCAGGTAAATACTACTCTGTATCTTTTCAGTATTTTTAATATAAGTTGTGTCTTATTCGCAATCTCAGGAGGCTTCTGTTCGGTGCTTGCATATACCATTTCCCCCATTTTACATGCATGCAATCGCATTAGTGTCTATATCTCTTTTTTTTCACTTTTTGCTTTTTTTATGAGCGCTCAATTAGTAATTGAAAAATTCCCCTCAATTCACAATAAATTTATGATGTCTTTCATAGCAATGTTGCTGCTCAGCATTGGTTTAATTGATCAGTTACCTTCATTTAGTTCTAACAAAATGTCACTCAGCAAAACTCAAATAGATTTCAATAATGACAAGAAATTTGTAAAACAAATTGAAACCTCATTACCCGCTCACTCGATGATATTTCAGTTGCCGGTCATTGGTTTTCCTGATCAATTAACCAATAATTGGCAAGAAATATATAGGCATTTTATGCCTTACTTACATACGTCTGCTTTTCGATGGAGTTATGGCGTTACTAATGGCAGCGAAGCATTAAAATGGCAGCAATCTTTGAGTGCTCAGTCCCCGCGAGAAATGTTACAACACCTGGCATTTTCAGGATATGAGGGATTATATATAAATAGAAACTGGTATAAGGATAAAGCGCAGCACCTTACGAGAGAAATCACGTTAATCACTAAAACAAAACCTCTAGAGAATGCCAGCTCAAATCTGGTATTTTATGATTTACAGCCTTACATACAGAAACTTAAGCAAGATAATCCATTACGGTTCCAGGATGAAGCCAGGAAAGCTGTAATTAATACTTCTTTAAACATAAGCTGGGCGAAAGGATTTTCCATCTTAGAAACACGGGATAAAAAAACCTGGCACTGGTGCGACAAAAAAGGGTGTCTAAAGATTTTCAATTTTACCACCCACAACGTACCTGTTAATATAAGTTTTAAAGTACAAACAGCTTACCCGGGGATGTCCACGCTATACATAACCAGCGATTTATTTGATACTAAAATTAATATTAATTGGACTGAAACTCGAGTATCTAAGAAGATAGAAGTTGCTCCTGGGATACATGTCATCAATTTTTCCACAAATGCAAAAAAAGTAGTCGCACAAGGCGACCCTCGCTCTCTTTATTTCAGTGTTAATGATTTTTTAATACAACCTTTGAGTTGAGCTTGCAACGTATTATTTAAATAATCCATACTGATTGCATCATTTAAAGAGAGTATTTGCCTTTTTTAATTTATTAATATAAGACCTCAAATCATAAAAAACTAGTGTTCCAGCATGGTCTATAAATGGCGTACGGCCAAGTACTGCGGTAAGTTCTTTTTCAATTTTTACACCAATTAATTAAAAGCGCGGTACTATTATAATATTGTTTGAAATTGCTTAGAAACACTATTCTATGACCACAATGCCTGCAATAAGTAGCAGAAAACAGCCAAAGAATGCGAAGTAACCTCCGCTACTACAACATGAAGCTAAAATACATATAAGTAAAAGCCCACATATTTTTATATCATGATGTATTGTCGTGGACTGTGTAGTACTTTTTGCAAAAAAAGAGATCGCTGTTATAAGTAATTAACACGATAAAAAAATATAATTATTCGCGCATCCTATATTAAATTTTAATAAGATCAGCGAGTTAAAAATTTAGTTTTTTAAAGCGGGTATCAGAACATTAAATAGGGAAAGAATCAATTGTAATTCGAATATTTACGAAATAGAGTCCCCGCTATTTCTAGCGGGGGACTTTACACTCTTAAGAGTTAGAAGATTGGAGTTTGCTTTGAATCATCTTTGCTTTTTCAAGATGACTTGTAACAGATGCCCGAGTAGCTTCTAAATGTTGTTTCAATTGTGGATTGGTTGTATTTTTTAAATCTTCATTCACTTTATCTAACGCTTCTGCATGGCCTTTAACCATTGCATCGATATAGGCAACTTGAAAATCTTTGCCATCCATTGGTTTCAAAGTAGATAACTCTTCCTTGCCCTTCTCTTTAAGAGCCACAACAGGTTCGTTTTCTACAGGTTTAATATCGATTTTTTTGCTGAGTGATATCGTTTTTTGAAGATTTTGACTATGCGCTTGCTTAAGCATTGCGGCATAAGATCTTACCATTGGATTGGTTTTCTTAGCCAACGCTTCATTTGCAGCAGCGATTTCATTTTTATTCAATACGATTAACCAGCCAATCACTTCACCCGCTTTTTGTTGGTCAGCGGTTGACTCTTGATTCACTGGTGCTACGGAACTTTTTTCATTGGTATTGTCTAATGCATAAGCAGATGCAAAAGAGAAGCTGGCAAGAAACAACAATGAACAAATTAGTTTAGATTTCATTTAGATACTCCTGTAATTTTAAACCCTAGAAATTGCACAAAATCATTAACCAATGATCTTTAACCATTAGTATTATACACATACCAGGTTATCCATCCAATATTAGCACCTATCTTCTTACTCGAGTATATCCTTGAGTGATTTAAGTGCACGTACCTTTATTATTTCGCGTTTCGGTTTAGCCGCAATGGTAATCGTTTCACCCGTGATCGGATTCCGCCCTTGCCGTTTTTTTGTGGCAGGCTTGGTTTTACGCACTACCTTGATGCCCATCTCAGGAAGAGTGAATTCTCCAGATCCCTTTTTAACAAGATGACACCTTGCTAAGAGACTGGTGATGATGAAAACATCCTTTATCTGTTTTATTGATAACTCCGAAACCTCAGAAATAGTGCGCAGAATCTGATTTTTTGTCTGTTTTTGCGTAATTGCTTTAAACTGTAAGGTGGGAGAAACGGATTTTGAGCTGGATGAGACTTTCTTGGTTTTGGTCGTTTTAGCTTTAGACGAAGCCGATTTTTTCGGTTTACTCTTTGCTGGCATATAGATCTTCCTTTAATTAATTTTCAAACCCTATGACAAATTGCGCTAATAGAATATCTCAAAATTGATTAAATTAAAATTAGGGCCTTCATAGATAATCGCATTTTGATATCTGACCCCTTTACTGACCCCTTTACGAGGGTTGGGGTTTGGATGATGGTATCTTTTATGGCTATAGTATATAAAGGTTAAATATAGCGAATGCCACGTTAGATATTAATATCCGGCCAGGAATCTATAACCCTAATGAGGATGGGATAGCCATGGAAAACTTAGAAATTGTTATCACAGCCCGAGAAAAAGACTTAGGAGGATTTAGCGTTCGCAGAGTCCTACCTTATGAGCATTGCATGATTGGACCCTTTATTTTTTTTGATCACATGGGCCCAGCTGCTTTTGCAGCAGGCCACGGAATCGATGTTCGTCCACATCCCCACATTAACTTAGCGACAGTAACCTATCTATTTGAAGGTAAAATTCGTCATCAGGATAGTCTTGGATCGGACCAATTAATTGAGCCCGGCGCCATTAATTGGATGGTTGCGGGACATGGAATAGTGCATTCTGAACGTACCCCCGAAGATTTGCATCGTGAAGGTAGTAAGCTAAATGGAATACAATGCTGGATCGCTCTACCCGATGAATATGAAGAAATGCCACCTAGTTTTACTCATCATCCTAAAGAAACGCTCCCTGAATTTGTCATTGATGAGGTTAAATTAAAACTATTACTTGGAAAAGCGTTTTCTCGCACTAGTCCCGTGAAGATTTATTCTGATATGTTTTATGTTTACGCAGATTTCCCTCGAAATACCGAGCTTACCTTTCCGACTGGAGATAATGAATGTGCTGCCTATGTGGTGAGTGGCAAAGTGCGCATTAATGATCAAGAAATTGACCATTGCGCGATGGCCGTCGCAAAAACAAAAAAACCTCTTTATATTGAAGCTATTGAAGACTCCAAAGTAATGTTGCTCGGAGGAAAATCAGTCGGCCAGCGTTATATTTATTGGAATTTTGTTTCCAGCTCTCAGGAAAAAATAGAGCAGGCTAAAGTAGAGTGGGCTAATGGACCGGGGAAAGCAGGATCACGCTTCCCACTAATTAGTGGCGATGCTCAAGAATTCATTCCTTTGCCAAACGAAGACTCCAGCACACTAAGTCCCAAAGGAACTATTATGTAATTCCATAATGACGGAATTAAAACAAACTACAGTGATGGCATTAAATCATTTTGATAAGCCTATTTTCGGGAGAGAGATGAGGTGATGGCCTTTAAAATAACTTCAGGAACCGTCTCTTTACTCAGCCTCACTGCTTGCAGTACCTCTAAAATAATGTTATTCGAATTTCCCCCTCTCCCGCGTAAATTGCCTTATTTAATTGTGTGACCGGCACATAGGTAACAAAAGTGGCCGGACACATCGGTAACATTAATCTACCATAAGTTTATTAACTTTAAGCATTTTTTCATTGAAGATAGCCAAAGGCATAAAAGAGAAATGTAA